>ONXK01000083.1 GCA_900321785.1 uncultured Lachnospiraceae bacterium
CAATTTCGCTTCGCGAAACGCCGAACGCCGTAAAACTCCGGTTTTTGAGCGTTCCGACGCTCAAAAACACGTCGAATCTGGTGGGGAGTGACTTGTAACAACCCATCTTCGTTTGTGACAGTGTAAGACTTTTGTGCAGGAGCCCCGCGCTTTTTACGCGCTGTGCGCTCCAAAATCGCTTGATGGTATTGTTCACCATAGAAAGGGAGCGGCCCTTTCGGCTCGTTTTCAAAGACAGCCGGGAACCGCTCCAAATGACATGAAAAAAGAATAGAGAAATAGAACAGATTATTACAGAATGTATTTACAAAACCATGCTTTCCGCATGGCAAAACAGTACCTTTCCATCTTATTTATCCCATCGTGCGGATCAGGTTGACCATTTCGATGGCGCCCAGCGCGCAGTCATATCCCTTATTGCCCGCCTTCGTACCGGCACGTTCGATCGCCTGCTCAATATTCTCAGTCGTAACGATACCGAACATGACCGGCACACCGCTCTCCATGGAAGCAGCCGCAACACCCTTGGAGACCTCGTTGCATACATAATCGTAATGACTTGTCGATCCGCGGATCACAGCGCCCAGCGCGATCACAGCATCGTACTTCCCGCTGTTTGCCATCTTTTTTGCAATCAGCGGTATTTCAAAGGCACCGGGAACCCAGGCCACATCCACATCATCCTCATCCATACCGTGACGTACCAGACCGTCCATAGCACCTCCAAGCAGTTTGGAAGTAATAAACTCATTAAAACGCGCCACCACGATACCGATCTTGATACCATCTGCTACCATCTTTCCTTCAAGTGTTCTCATTACAAAATCTCCTTTTCCTGATTTTCCAATTCCAATACAGGGCCTGCCTGTGAGTCTTTCACCCCGGGCTTAAGAGCCCTTTGATATTCCCGACACTCAGCCTGTAAGTCTTTCACCCCGGGCTTAAGAGCCCTCTGATCTTTCCCGGCACTCAGTACTTCAACATATGCCCCATCTTCACCTGTTTGGTCTTCAGATAAAAAGCATCATAGGGATTGGCATCGATCTGGATCGGCACACGCTCGGTAATCTCAAGGCCGAATTCCTCGAGCTGGTATACCTTATCGGGGTTATTGGTCAGAATCCGCATGGTCTTGACGCCAAGCTCGCGCAGGATCTGCGCACCGATAAAGTACTCGCGCTCATCGCCTGCAAAGCCCAGGGCCAGATTGGCTTCGAGCGTATCCATCCCCTGCTCCTGCAGTTCATAGGCACGAAGCTTGTTGATCAGGCCGATACCGCGGCCCTCCTGGCGCATGTAGAGTACGATACCGCGGCCCTCTTTTTCGATCCGGGTCATTGCGGAGGCAAGCTGCTGTCCGCAGTCACAGCGCAGAGACCCGAAGGTGTCGCCGGTCAGGCACTCGGAGTGGACACGGCAGAGAATGTCTTTTCCGTCACCGATCTCTCCCTTGACCAGGGCGATGTGGTGCTCGCCGTTCAAACGGTTGACAAAGCCATAAGCCCGGAAATTGCCGAATTTGGTAGGCAGACTGACTTCCGCCATCTTGTCCACCAGGTGATCGTGGCACTTGCGATAGTTCTGAAGCTCCTTGATGCTCATGAAGGTAATGCCCCATTTCTCCGCCAGCTGCCTGAGCTCCGTGGTGCGCATCATGGTGCCGTCCTCGCGCATGATCTCGCAGCACAGCCCGCAGGCATGAAGTCCCGCCAGACGGCACAGATCCACCGTTGCCTCGGTGTGGCCGTCTCTCTCCAGGACACCGTTGGGCTTTGCCAGAAGCGGGAACATATGGCCGGGTCTGCGGAAATCCTCCGGCTTTGCGCCGTCCTCCACAACGGCCATGGCAGTCATGGACCGCTCTTTTGCCGAAATGCCGGTAGTCGTGGAGACATGGTCGATGGAGATCGTAAATGCGGTCTCGTGGTTGTCTGTGTTGGTGCGGACCATCTGCGGAATCTGCAGACGTCTTACATATTCCTCCGACATGGGCATGCAGATCAGGCCCTTGCCGTGTGTCGCCATAAAGTTAATATTCTCTGTTGTCGCAAACTCTGCGGCACAGATGAAGTCTCCCTCGTTTTCGCGGTCGGGATCATCCACGACGAGGATGATCTTGCCGTCCCGAAGGTCCTGCAGTGCCTGTTTTACTGCCTGAAACTGATCCATAATATTCTCCATTCTGGAGCGCTCTGTGCAAGGGATGGCGGGATCTCGTCTGCCATGGGGTCTGTCTGCGGCGCTCCGGCACAAACAGACCTATGAAAAATCATCACATTCACATGTTTTTCCACCCAATATCTTTTTTTCTGTTTATCAGCATATTTTTTCTAAGAAATATCAGAAACATCAGAATCCGTTCTTCATGAGAAACTCCCGGGTAATCCCGCCAGAGGATTTCTTGTCGGAACCGCCCGCTCTCATTCCGTCTTCTGCTGCCGTTCCCTGTATGGGCGGTCCGGCATACAGAAGCTTTTCGACATATTTTCCGATAATATCCGTCTCCAGATTGACCGGGTCCCCTTTCCTGCGGTCCTGCAGCACCGTCTGCGCGACCGTGTGGGGAATCGCGGAGATCGAAAAGCCGGTCTGGTCCACACCTGCGACCGTCAGGCTGATCCCGTCAATGGTAATGGAACCCTTCTCCACGATATAGCGGAGGACCTGCGGGTCTGCACGGAAGGTATACCAGATGGCATTGTCATCCCTGCGCAGGTCTGTCACTGTCCCGACACCGTCCACATGACCCGCGACAATGTGGCCTCCGAAGCGTCCGTCCGCCGCCATGGCCCGCTCCAGATTCACGCGGACCCCCGGTGCCAGGCGGGAAAGTGCCGTCCGGCGTAAAGTCTCGTGCATGACATCCGCCGTAAAAGAATCCCCGCCCAGCGAAGTGACCGTCAGGCAGATGCCGTTGACTGCGATACTGTCGCCGATGTGAGCATCCTCCAGCACCTTTTTCGCTCCGATCGTGAGCACTGCGGAGGCACGGCCTTTTTTGATCTGACGGATGGTTCCCATCTCTTCAACAATTCCTGTGAACATCTGTTTTTCCTTCTTAAACTGAGATAAAAATCAATGCGGCCTGTGTGACAGGCACAGCCTGCCGGATAACCGGCACTTATTCCTCTTCTCCGTCTTTTAAGAGCTTTCCTTCAATGAGGAAATCCCGGCCCAGGCGGGTTATGGAAGTATTTCCGAGACGGAAGGCAGAAGGAGGAACTGTCACACCCTGACCCTCTACCGGAGTTTTGGCATCTTTACCGCCAAACAGCTTTGGAGATATATAGGCCATTACACGATTGACGATGCCGCTCTCCAGTGCGGACCAGTTCAGAGTCCCGCCTCCCTCCAGGAGGATACTGTCGATCTTTTCATTTCCCAGCTTCTGCATGAGTTCCTTCAGGTCGATACTTCCGGCCTGCGTCTTTGCGACCCGCAGGATCCTGCAGCCGGCTTCTTCGTAAGAACGAATGGCATCCGGGTCTTCCGAAGCCGTCGCAATGATCGTGGGGACTTCCGCAGCCGTCGTCACGACTTTCGCAGTCAGCGGGGTGCGCAGATGCGTGTCGCAGATGATGCGGACAGGGTCTCTTGTGCCCGGAAGGCGGCAGGTCAGAAGCGGGTCATCCGCCAGAACTGTCCCAACACCGCACATGATACCGAAGAGCCTGCCCCGAAGCGCATGCACATGAGCTCTCGCCTCTTCGCCCGTGATCCATTTGGATTCTCCCGTCCAGGCGGCGATCTTGCCGTCCAGAGTCATGGCATATTTCATGACCACATAAGGAGTATTTGTCTGTATAAAATGGAAAAAGATCTCGTTGACGGCATTGCAGGCATCCCGCAGGACCCCCTCTGTGACTTCCACGCCATGCTCCCGCAGGATCCGGATGCCTTTTCCGGCCACCATGGGATTGGGATCACCGCTGCCGACGACGACGCGCCGGATGCCGGCCTCTAAAATGGCGTCCGTGCAGGGAGGCTGTCTCCCGTGATGACAGCAGGGCTCCAGAGTGACATACATTGTCGCCCCTGCCGGAGGCTCCATACAGTGCTTAAGTGCATTGCGCTCCGCATGCAGGTCACCATATTTCTCATGCCAGCCTTCCCCGATCACTGTGCCGTCATCCCTGACAATGACCGCGCCGACCACAGGATTGGGGGACACCCAGCCGCGTCCTCTCTGTGCCAGTTCCAGGGCCCTGCGCATATATTTTTCATCCTGCAGACGAAGTCTGTCCGCTGTCGTTTTATCCATTTTCCTGTGATGACCTCCTGTCGAAAGACCAGGCCATTATTCTCCCGCAGCCCTGTGTCGCCTCATAGTCATTTCCAAGTGGAAAAATACTGCACAAAAAACTGCCCCGGTCTGACAATATACAGTCCAGGGCAGTCGTTTGATCGTACGTTTCCGGTCACACCCTGACCGGAAAACGCTGCGTTCTCCGATTTCAAATGCAGCATTGAAAAGAAAAAGCTCCGGAACAAACCATATGTTCCAGAGCTCATTGTTCGATGCAAAACAGACATGAAAATGATCCGGCCGGCTTACTCCGGCCACATGCGTCCTGCACAGACACATTGTCAATTTTCATACCTTTTCAAACCTTCTTTCATCCAGACTATACTGTCGGCTTCGGAGTTTCACCGAATCATGCCTTGCGGCTCGTGGGCTGTACCACCGGTAGGGACTTGCACCCTGCCCTGAAGATTTATTTAATTTACAACAATTACTATACTGTTGTACTTTACCACTGTCAAGTGCTATAAGCAAAATTGTTATTTTTTTTCCCGCTAAAAACAGTTCAAGAGTTAAAACTGTACCTTTACTGAACTTCGATCAGTTCGATGCGGAAATTCAGTTCTTTTCCGGCCATCTCATGATTGGCGTCCAGAGTGATATTGACATCATCTTTCGCAGTGACGGTGACCGGGAAAGGCTGGCCGTTCATGTTGCGCAGATATACGCGCTCGCCGACATTGAGATTCTCGGAGCCGGGAAGCTGAGCGATCGCGATGGTAATGATCCGGTCAGGTTCGGGCATGCCGTAGGCTTCTTCGGGCATCAGGTGGATATCGACAGTCTGACCGACTTCCATGTCGGCGACAGCCTTGTCAAATCCGGTGATCATCATGCCTGCGCCACAGATGAACTCCAGAGGCTCGCCGCGATCATAGGAGGAGTCGAACTGTGTGCCGTCGTTGAAGGTCCCTCTGTAATGCACTTTTACGTTTTTGCCGGCATTTTTGCCGTCCAGGATAATCTGGGGGGCACCGCCGCCGCAGCATCCGCCGCAGCCGCTTCCGCATCCTTCTTCACCTTCTTCATGATGGCCGCAGCATCCATCCTCATCACCGTCACCGTGATGGCCGCACTCATGGCCTTCTCCATGACCGTGATGGTCACAGTTGGCGCCGGAGGAGACAAGTTCGCCGCGCAGATATGACTCGACAACCTGGTCGGCATCTCCTTCCGCACCTGCGATCACAGTGATTCCGGCATTTGTCAGCGCGTTCATAGCGCCTCCGCCCAGACCGCCGCAGATCAGGACATCAATGGTGTTTTCCGCAAGCAGTCCTGCCAGAGCACCGTGACCGATTCCGTTGGAACCCATGATCTGGCTGGAGACGATTTTGCCGTCCTCCACATCATAAACCTTGAAATGCTCGGTTCTGCCAAAGTGCTGGAAAATGTGACCGTTCTCATAAGTAACTGCAATTTTCATGTCAACAAGTATCCCTTCTGTTATTGTTTTCTTTTATTTTTCTTCCGCCGTTGTAAAAATGCAGCACTGATAACGGCGGAACAATTAATGGTATCGAATAAATAATAAAAAATAGACGATATAAAACAAGTTCTGCTTTCCGGAAGTTCTATTTTCCGGATATCATCAATCAGGACAGAGGTTTTCCGCATTTTGGGCAGAAATCAAAATCCTCTTCTGTCTGGTAACCGCAGGACGCACAGCGCCGCACCATGCGGGTACTTCTGCCCCCGCCGGCAAGCCGCAGATCCGTATGACCGATCTCGACCTTTTCACCCCGGGCAATCCTCTCACCGATGTCCGGGTTCAGCTCATAAACTGTTCCGCAGCAGGACATCTGCACGTAGTATTTTTTTCCCCAGCGAAAACAGGGGATCAGGAAGAGGAGGAGCTGTGTAAAAGTCATAAAGACCTGGTATCTGCCATACTTTCCGCACTGAGTGCAGATCACCAGCTGTTCATGATCAAGGTCCTTGCGTCCCTGTGAAATGCCGATCATCAGAAACATTTCTGCGCTTTCCTTTCCCTTAAAGACACTCTCATCAGTCGCTGATCACGTTTGTCAGTGTTCCGATTCCTTCGATCTCACAGGTGACGGTATCGCCCGCATGCAGGAATTTGGGCGGGTCAAAGCCCATACCCACACCCCTGGGCGTACCGGTGGAGATGATCGTACCGGCGCGGAGCGTCATCGCCCTGGACAGATCCGCGATGATATAGTCGATGCCGAAGATCAGCATATCTGTCGTGCTGTTCTGGCGAAGTTCCCCGTTGACGGTACTGCTGATCCGCAGCCTGGGCGGGAAGGCAAACTCATCCAACCGTCCAGGCTCTTGCCCAGATACCACTGTGTATGACGTGTCTGAAGATTCCTTGCGCTGAAATCATTGAGGATGGTGTAGCCGAAAATACAAGCGGGTACTTCTTCCGGGCTGATCCCCTTTACATCTTTTCCAATGATCACAGCCAGCTCCGCCTCGTAATCCAGAGAATCCACCAGATCCGCATATGCGGGCACCGGGTCTTTATCCGCGGGCGAGCGGTTCACGCGTTTTGCAAAATAAACCGGATAACGGTCTTTGGCAGTAAAGGATTCCCTGGAATAAACCGCGGCTTCCTCGGCGTGCTCGGTGTAATTGAGTCCCAGACAGATCACATCCTGAACAGGAACCGGGATCGGCGACAGGATCTTTGCCTGCGTTCCTACGGTGAGGGTCTCCATCTCATCGCTGTTTTCCGTCCCGCTGACAGACCTCTCCATGGCGGCTGCCGCTGCCCGCAGCACCTGCATCTCCTCGGGAATATGATCTGCGATCAGCGTATTCATGTCGGGATAGGAAATACCGGTATTTGCGATGGGCAGGATCTGTGTCCCGTCCTTTGACAGTATCCCGACTTCTTCTCCGAAAAAGCTGAAAAAGCCGTCTCCCGCTGCAGTTTCCCGCATAGGTGCCCCGACTCCGAAAAGAGGCATCACAGGTGCCGATTCATCGAAGGCATTGCTGTTCCCTGTTCGTTGAAATGTCACAAGTCTCATCTTGACCCCTCCTTCCTTTTCTCCTTCCCTGAGGCCGATTGATTTCTGCGGCAATGAACAGGGACGGATACGCCGACAATACGTCCAAAAGCATAATCCTTTCTATCATAAACAATCCCACATGAAAGGTCAATGTTTTCACTTTTTCCGAAGAATCCGCTTCCTGTACTTATAAGAATACGGAAGATTCAGCTTCCTGTACTTGACGAATAATATGTTACATGTTAGGGTTTTATCTGGCTATTTTCAAATATATATACAAATGAAGCATCCGGAATGATCGTTTTAAGAGCGTTTTAGAGCATTTTCAGACCGGATGTGGATGAAGCTCTGGAGAATCTCATTTTATTGGGTACCGAAGGTGCAAAGCAGCTTTTATCTGCCGAAACTCTCAGGTCAAAGGACAGGGTATTATATTAATACAATTCCGATTCCATCATGCCCAGAAATAACAGAAACCGCCGGAGCACCGGCGGTTTTTTTCTGTGTTTGGGAAGCCCACCGCCTTTAAAGATGAAGAATAACCGTTACCGCACACCGAAGGTGTGCCGGATGCCGCACGTGCGCGGCAGGCAAGTCCCGCGAACGGGCCCTGAAAAAAAACCGGCTTTCATTTGCAAAACATCAACACACCACAGGAGGTCTAATTAATGCTGCTGCCAATTGTTCAGACGATCAACGCCTATCTGTCGGATTATGTTCTGGTCATTTTACTGATCCTTGTAGGTCTCTGGTATACCATCAGGACCGGATTTATCCAGATCCGCTGCTTCGGAGAAGGACTCAGGAGCGTTTTCGGCAATCTCTCTCTCAACGGGAAAAAACATGAAAAAGGCATGAGTTCGTTCCAGGCTCTGGCGACAGCCATAGCCGCTCAGGTCGGTACCGGCAATATCGTCGGCGCATCCGGCGCGATCCTGACGGGCGGCCCCGGTGCCATCTTCTGGATGTGGGTAATCGCCTTTTTCGGCATGGCGACCATCTACGCGGAGGCGGTTCTGGCGCAGAAGACCAGGGTCCACAGCCGCAAGAACCATATCCAGGGCGGACCTGTCTACTATATCACCACCGCTTTCAAAGGTGCCTTCGGCAGATTCCTCGCAGGATTCTTCGCAGTGGCCATCATCCTGGCTCTGGGATTTTTTGGCTGTATGGTACAGTCCAACTCCATCGGTTCCACCATGCAGACAGCTTTCGGCATTCCTTCCTGGGTCATGGGCATCATCCTTGTCGTAGTCTGCGCCATCATCTTTATCGGTGGCATGGAACGCCTGGCCTATGTCACGGAAAAGATCGTCCCGATCATGGCGGGTGTCTTTCTTGCCGGCGGCCTCATCGTCCTTATCATGCGCATAAAGTATGTTCCCTACACCATCGCCACGATCTTCAAATATGCCTTTAAGCCCCAGGCCATCATAGGCGGCGGCTTCGGCATGGCCATCAAGACCGCCATTTCCCAGGGCGCCAAGCGCGGTCTCTTCTCCAATGAGGCCGGTATGGGTTCCACCCCTCATGCGCATGCGCAGGCAAATGTAAAAACCCCCCACGAACAGGGCGTCGTAGCCATCATCGGCGTCTTCATCGACACCTTTGTTGTCCTGACCCTGAACGCGCTTGTTATCATTTCTACCCTGTATACACCCGGCGGTATTCTCGCCAACGGATTCACAGGCAGCGAAGTCAATGCTGCCGGCGAGACCATCGCCAAGACCAACCTGGCACAGACAGCTTTCGGCGTGGCATTCGGAACGACCTTCGGCAATATCTTCGTCGCGGTCTGCCTGCTCTTCTTCGCCTTCTCAACCGTACTGAGCTGGAACATGTTCGGCCGGATCAACGTGATCTATCTCTTCGGCCACAAGTCCGTCATCGTCTACCAGATCATCTCCCTGGTATTCATTTTTCTCGGAACCCTGGCCTCCAACGACCTGGTCTGGGAACTCTCCGACATGTTCAACCAGCTGATGGTCATCCCCAACTCCATTGCCCTTTTTGCTCTGACAGGACTCGTTCTACACGGAGCCCACACACCTTCCAACTGATTAGAAAAGGAAGCCCAAATATCCGCATACGCAAGGGGGCCTGCCGCTGATCTCGATCTCAGCGGCAGGCCCCCTTTTTTCATCATTATTATTCAAGTCACGATTATTCAATTCCCGCTCACAGATTCCTTTCGATCGCCCCGCGAAGGATCTGTGCCATTTCATCGATGTGCTGTTTTTCTGTGATCAGAGCAGGCACAAAGCGGATGATGTTGGATCCGGCGTTGATCAGGATCAGACCGTGGTCCATTGCGTCTGCGATGATGGGTCCCACAGGACGGTCAAAGACAAGGCCCTGCATGAAGCCGATTCCACGGCGCTCTGTGATACAGTCAAAGTCTTCCCTGATGCTGTCCAGGGTCTGTGTGAGGTAAGGACCAGTCTCGGAGACATGCTTTACCAGGTCAAGAGCTTCATACTGGTCAAGGACCGCATTGATCGCCGCACAGGCAAATGGATTGCCGCCGTAAGTAGTGCCGTGATCTCCTGCCACGAGAGAGCTCTGTCCGATCTCTTCCGTCATGAGGAAAGCTCCGACCGGTACGCCGCAGCCCAGAGCCTTGGCGCATGTCATGATATCCGGGCGGATGCCATAGCGCTGCCATGTAAACATAGTGCCGGTGCGTCCCATACCGCACTGGATCTCATCGAAGATCAGCAGGATCCCTTTTTCCGTGCAGAGTTCACGCAGGCCTCTGAGGAATTCCTCTGTGGCGGGCTTGAGGCCGCCCTCACCCTGTACAGGTTCAACAATGACCGCGCAGGTCTCGTCATTGACCAGAGCTCTGACGCTCTCCAGATCATTGAGTCGGGCAAACTGAACATCACAGGGCATCTGTCCGAAGGCCTCGCGGTAATGCGGATTGCCTGTGACCGAGAGTGCGCCGTAGGTCCTGCCGTGGAAAGAGTTTTCCATGGCGATGATCTGATGGCTCCTCCTGCCGTCCTTCAAAAAGGCGTGCTTCATCGCGGATTTAAGCGCTCCCTCGATTGCCTCGGCGCCGCTGTTGGTAAAAAAGATCCTGTCCATTCCGGAGACTTTTTTCATTCTTGCAGCCGCATCGATTGCGGGCACATTATAAAAATAGTTGGATGTATGAAGGATCTTGTCAATCTGGGCTTTCAGGGCATCATTGTAGGCCTTATTCCCGTATCCCAGGGCAAAAACAGCGATACCGGCCATGAAATCCAGATATTTTTTGCCGTTTACGTCATAGAGATACATTCCCTCGCCCTTGTCCAGAACGATCTGGAAGCGATTATATGTGTGGAGCAGGTCCTGTTCCGCCTGCTCGATCAGTGCCTGCATTTTATTGTCCGACATGATATTCTCCATTCCCTTAATATCCTCTTTCAGCGTTATAGCTTCCCTTATAGAAAACAGTGCCGACACCCTTGTCCGTAAAGATTTCCAGCAGCAGGCAGTGCGGGATACGCCCGTCCAGAATATGGACACGATGCACACCGCCGCGCACTGCGTCAGTGCAGTTGGCCAGCTTGGGAAGCATTCCGCCGCCCACGATGCCCTCCTTTACAAGCTCATCCGCCTCATCTATATTGATGCGGCTGATCAGGGAATCGGGCTCATCCAGACTGCGGAGTACGCCGGTGATATCGGTCAGATAGACCAGCTTGTCTGCGCAGACCGCTCTGGCAATGGCGCTTGCGGCCTCATCCGCATTGATATTATAGGTATTGAAATCATCGTCCATGCCCAGAGGAGCGACGATCGGCAGATAATCATTCTCCAGAAGGTCAAAGAGAACCTTGGGATCGACATCCGTGACTTCTCCCACAAAACCGATATCCTGACCGTCGGCATATTTCTTTTTCACATGCAGAAGGTTTCCGTCCTTGCCGCTGATACCGACTGCGCGGATCCCCAGCTCGGAGACCATAGAGACAAGTTTTTTGGACACGCTGCCCAGGACCATCTCTGCGATCTCACAGGTCTCGGCGTCCGTGACGCGCAGGCCGTTGATAAATTTTGCTTCCTTGCCGCTCTTCTTGACCCAGCTGCTGATCGCCTTGCCGCCTCCGTGCACGATAATGGGCTTGAAACCGACGAGCTTGAGCAGGGTGACATCCTGAATAACACTGCGCTGCAGCTCTTCATCGCTCATGGCGCTGCCGCCATACTTGACAACGATGATCTTGCGGTTGAATTTCTGTATATAGGGGAGCGCCTCGATCAGCACCTGCGCCTTCTGCTGCGCTTCTGTCTGTTCCTTATTCAGATAGGGTTCCATCTTCTTTTGTTTTCCTTCCTCTTGGTTTTTGGTCTCTTCAGAAGAGACATATATCGTTGAACGCGGGTTTCGTCAAATGGTTGCCGCACTCGGGTTTTCGAGTTGAAAAGCACGCAAATACATCTCAAATTCAGTGGAGCGCGAACAGTAACGTCAAAAGGCCTGAAAAATCAGCTCCTGTAATCCGCGTTGATCTTGACATAATCATAGGTGAGATCGCAGCCCCATGCAGTAGCGGATGCCTGTCCCATGTGGAACTGCGCCAGAATCGTAACCTTCTCTTTTTTAAGAAGTTCCGTGGCCTCCTCCTCGCTGTAATCAGCCGCCGCGCCTTCTGTGAAGATCAGCATTTTGCTGTCCCCGTCCACAAAGTAGAGCTGCAGGTCATTGGGATCGAACTCCACGCCTGCATAACCCAGAGCGCAGAGAATGCGTCCCCAGTTTGCGTCGCTTCCATAGACTGCCGCCTTGGTCAGGCTGGAGCAGATGACGGATTTTGCAAGGACACGGGCATTAGCGATGGTATCCATACCCTCGACATTGACTTCGATCAACTTTGTCGCTCCCTCTCCGTCGCCGGCCATCTGCATAGCCAGTTCTCTGCAGATGGTATAAAGTGCCTCGTAGAGTGCCTCATAAGCAGGTCCCTTTGCCGCAGTGATCATCTCATTGCCGGCTTCGCCGTTTGCCAGGACCAGCAGCGTATCATTCGTTGAAGTATCCCCGTCCACGGAGATCATATTGAAAGTCTCATCCACGATCGCGCTGACGGCTGTCTGCAGAACAGAAGCTTCGACCGCCGCGTCCGTTGTCACATAGCCCAGCATGGTGCACATATTGGGATGGATCATGCCGGACCCCTTGGCCATTCCTCCAACTGTCACGGTCCTGCCGTCTATTTCAAACGTACAGGCACATTCCTTTTTGTGCGTGTCGGTCGTCATGATGGCCTTCGCTGCTGCTGTACCATGTTCCGCATCCTCCCCGAGGTCCTTTGCCAATGCGGCGACGCCCGCTTTGATCCTGTCGATGGGAAGCTGGAAGCCGATGACACCTGTGGAACCGACAAGGACGGAATCCGGGGAGATATTCAGGTTTAATGCTGCAGCCTCGGCTGTCTGTCTGCAGTAATCCAACCCCTCCTGCCCAGTACATGCATTGGCGATCCCTGAATTCACGATCACGGCATGCATGGGTTTTCTGCTCTGTACGAGATCTCTGTCCCAGATGACCGGTGCGGCCTTGACAACATTCCTGGTAAAAGTGCCTGCCGCTGTGCAGGGCGATGCACTGTAGATCATCGCCATATCTGTTCTGCCTTTATACTTGATCTGTGCGGCTGCCGCGGCTGCCTGAAATCCCTTTGCTGCGGTCACACCGCCTTCAATCCTTGTCACTTTGCAGTTTCCCATCTTGTGCCTCTTCCTTTTTTACTCTTCCTGATACTCAACAAATCTCGTGATGTTTTCTTTATTAAGTTCAAACTGATAATAGTTGCAGTCCTGCCGGCAGGTCCACCCGATCTGTCTCCAGAAGGCATTGCCCACATCATTTTTGGTAAAGGCGATCAGCGTCACCCGGTTGATCCTGTCCCTGCGAAGGGCATTCATACAGTAACCCACCATGCGGCGTCCGATTCCCTGCCTGCGGTATTTTTTGGCAACGCATACATGATACAGGCAGCCCTGCCTGCCGTCGCTCCCGCACAGGATCGCACCCACGACCTTTTCACCGCAGACTGCCACAACACTGGTGGTGGGATTTCTTTTTAAGAAGCGATCCACTTCTTCTCTTGTGTCATCGATGCTCCGGATCCCAAAGCCATGGATCGTCATCCACAGGTGCCGGACCTGCTCATAGTCCTCAATGACCATGGCACGGATGCGGATCTGTGGAGGAATTGTCTGTTTTGCCATATATCTCTCTATCTGTTTCTATCTGAAAA
>ONXK01000086.1 GCA_900321785.1 uncultured Lachnospiraceae bacterium
AAATATGTCCAGACAAAATGGGGAGTCGGATACTATTTCCGCAGCCACGAAAGGTAAAAAAAGATAAGGGAATCTATGCTGGAACGAATCAGAAAAATCATTGGCAGACTGGAAGCTTTCCGGAGTCTGCGGGTTATTTTTTTCATCATTATATTTCTGGTTGGTGTAATACCATGTATCCTGCTCCAGAACGGAATCCTTCGAAACTATGAGGAACGCGCAGTAGAAGTGCGTGTGGAACAGGTCAAAGGGCAGCTTCGTTCCCTGGCGAATCACCTGATCAGCAGCAATTATCTGGTCAATCATGAGTCCGGACAGGTTGATGCGGAGCTCTCCGAGTTCTCGACACTGTATGACGGGCGTCTCATGATCATTGACCCCACCTTGACGGTTGTCAAGGATACCTACGGCCTTTCCGAAAACAAGACGATCGTTTCTCAGGATGTTATCACATGTCTGGTCACAGGAGAACGGAAAGGTTGGGAAAACTATGACAGAGAATACGGATTCATCGAAATCGTGGTCCCGATCATAGAGACAAGATCTATAGAGGGACGGGACTATTCCGTAAAGGCAAACAGCAGCGGACAGGAGGAATGGACCGGCGCCCAGGGCCAGGGAGGGCTGGACAAAGAAAACAGCCAGGCAAATTCGGTCCGCGGTGTTCTTCTGGCCAGTACATCCACAGAATATATTTCAAAGACCAAGGATATTCTGCGCAGGAAGGCACTTATCATCATGCTGATCATGCTGGTCGTTGTCTTTTTTGCGTCGATGCTGCTTTCCGGTCTTCTCGTGAGACCCTTCGAAGTCCTCTCCAGGGATATCCGCGAGGTTAAAGAGGGATATTCCAATGAACCGATTTCGGCGCCGCAGTACATAGAGACTATGCATATCGCGGATTCCTTCAATAATGTCCTGGGGCGGATGAACGCGCTGGATCAGTCCAGACAGGAGTTTGTAGCCAACGTTTCACACGAACTGAAGACTCCGATGACATCCATGAAAGTTCTGGCGGCATCGCTTCTGTCAGAGGAGAATGTCGATCCCGCTGTCTACAGGGAATTCCTGGAGGACATCGACAGTGAGATCGACCGCGAAAACAAGATCATTTCCGATCTTCTGGAACTGGTCAAGGAGGACCGGACCAATATCGATCTTGAAGTCACGAGCACGGATATCAATGCTCTTGCCGAGGCTGTCATGAAGCGGATGCGGCCGATCGCGGAGATCGCGGATATTGCGCTGACGCTGATCAATCGACGGCAGGTAACTGCGGAGGTTGATTCCACCCGAATCAGCCTGGCCCTGACAAACCTGGTGGAAAATGCTGTTAAATATAACCGGGAGCACGGCGAGGTGGTCGTGACAGTAGACGCGGACGAGGAATACTTCTCCTTTGTTGTCGCGGATAACGGCATCGGCATTCCTGAGGAAGACCTGACTCGTATCTATGAACGGTTTTTCCGCGTGGATAAATCCCGCTCCCGGGAGATCGGCGGTACAGGACTGGGATTATCGATCACGAAGAGCGCGATCCTGCGCCATCACGGCACGATCTCGGTCGAAAGCAAGGAAGGGGAAGGAACGACCTTTACGGTGCACATTCCTCTTCACTATTATGCGCAGCCCATGGAGCTGCGCGTTGAAAAACAGCGCAGACAGATTCTGCGTCTGCTCCGCCGCCAGAACAATCCCGCGCAGAAAGAATACTATGAAAAGACAATTCATGTCTCGCGGCGAAAAAATTCTCCCGGGGCAAAAAACAACGGGAAAGCAGCCGCGAAAGAAACAGCACCAGCAATAGAAACAGCGCCAACAATAGAAAAAGCGCCAGAAATAGAAAAAGCACCGGACCCTGCCGGGAGCCCGGATTTCTCCGGCCTGAAGGATACGGATACAGATACGAAGAGCACAGCGTCAGCACATGAACAGGAAGGGGGAGATCAGATATGAGATGTGATACCACCCTTCAGAGAACTCTTCGGAAGCGCGCTGCGGCCGGGCGGTTTTCGAAACAGGCAGGCAGATGCATCGCGGTCATGGCCAGCATGTTTATGGCCTTCCTGATTCCCCTGACTGTTCTGTCCGGGTGCGCGGCAGCCAGCCAGGATGATGCTTCTGTCCGTGTTTTTTATCTGAACGCAGAAAACAATGCTCTTGTGCCGCAAAAAAAGACGCTTAGAGCAGAGTCTGTGTACGGACAGACGCAGGAACTGCTGGATTATCTGGCAGACGTTCCCGCCGATGAGTTTCTCCACCCTCCCATCAGCGGGTTTGAGAAAAGAGATTTTTCAATTGAGAAAAATACGGTCACTCTGGAGTTTTCCGGAGAGTACCGGGAACTCGACAGTATCAGGGAAAAACTTACCCGTGCAGCCATTGTCAACACCCTGTGTGAACTGGAGGACATACGCCGTGTTACCATCCGTGTAAACGGCGCCCTGCTTGTCGATGACCATGGAAACAAGTCGGAGAACATGACAGCAGACCAGTTCATCTACAACTCGGGAAGAGAGATGCTCAACTTTGAGCGCACCGAGATGCATCTGTATTTTGCCTCCAGGGATGGAAAAGAACTGGTTCAGACCTACCGGGCCGTTGTCTTCAACAGTAATATCCCGATGGAAAGACTGGTTGTCGAACAGATCATCGCAGGGCCCAACAGCGATTTCAGCTTTAAGACGGTCAATGAAAACACCAAAGTTGTCAACATACTGACGAGGGACAATATCTGCACAGTGACTTTAGACAAGGCTTTCCTCACAATTCCGGAAAATGTAGATCCGGAAGTCACCGTCTATTCTATCGTCAATTCTCTGACAGACCTGCCTGCGATCCGGCAGGTCCAGATCATTATTGACGGCGAAGACAATCCTGTCACGATCGGTGACTTCACGCTGGATTCAGAGACACTGCTACAGAGAAACGAAGAGATTATTCAGAATAAAGAATAGAAAATCTTGTCGATATAAGTTTTTTACTCGAAAGGTTTGCGTCGAAGCGCCGCAAACCTTCACGGTTTCTTATCGGGACAAGGGATAACTGTGATGCTGAACAACTGTTGTCAGTTTTGACAGTTGTTTGCAAAAAGAAAGAAAAATGCTATAATAAATCCATCGCACAGGGCAAAGCCGCCGTTTAATACAACGGAGGTGCCTGAGTAATGCGAACTCATATTTATGACGTATTCAGCGCAGCCACCCCTACAAACAGGGAGCTGCGCTTTTATTCTTCTGGAGCCACCCATACAAAGCGGGAGCTGCGCTTTTTTCCTTTTTCGACTGGCAGACCACTTTTTGCGATTCTTGCCATGCTCGGGGCTGCAATAGGAATCACTATACTGCTTTTTCAAGGGGAACCTGCAGATTACGAGCCTTACCGTGGACAAAGCGTGCAGGTAACAGGGACAGTCTGCAGTCTGGAGCCCAGGCGCCAGGAGGATACCATTGTATGGCGTATGGTTCTGTCCAATGTGGGGATTGAATCGCCTGCAGCTGCGCCGGATTCTGATGATACTGCTTTTCAATTGAACAGGGGGGAGAGAGTGCTCTGCATCCTGGATTATGAACCAGGCGTGGACATGAGCGCCCGTGTGCGCGTCCGCGGCAAGCTATATCCCTTCCGAAGCGCCATGAACGAAGGTGAATTTGATCTTCACCAGTATTACTACATCCTGCGGATCGCATTTTCCCTCCGGGATGTAAAACTGCTCGCCGCATCCGGTCCGACCGACCGGCTTGCCGCATCCTTATTTCATTTTAAAAGCTATTTGTCCTCCATCATTGACCGCCTGTTTTCGGAAGAGAATTCGCCGGTCCTCAAAGCCATGCTCCTGGGAGAAAAAGGTCTTCTGGAAGAGGAAACCAGGGAGCTCTACCAGGGAGCTGGGATTGTCCATATCCTGAGTATCAGCGGTCTTCACCTGTCTCTTCTCGGCATGGGATTTTTTTCGCTGACCGGAAAATGCCGATGGATCCCCATGCCGGTCAGGGCTGCTGTTTCGATCATAGCTGTATTTTTGTATGGAAAAATGATCGGCATGGGGACCTCTGTCTTCCGTGCTCTCATCATGCTGACTCTTTATATTCTTGCCAAAGTCATCGGCAGGACCTACGACATTCTGACGGCGGCGTCCATCGCTGCATTTCTTCTGCTGCTGGACCAGCCTCTCTACCTGCTCCATACAGGCTTCCAGTTTTCTTTTTGCGCCGTACTGGCCATCGGTATTCTGCTGCCGGCCCTTCCCGGCCGAATCCTGAAGGCTCTCGCCATTCCCCTTGCCACACTGCCGGTCTACCTCTGGGCATACGGCACTTTTCCTGTCACTTCTCTGCTCTTGAATCTGATCGTCATCCCTCTCATGACAGTTGTCATGGTCAGCGCAGGCGGAGCTGTCCTGCTGGCAGGAATAATCGGCTGCCTTTTCGGTGGAATGACGGATTCCCTGGCTGCCTGCGGACCCCTGCCTGCCGGCGAGGTTCTACCTGGCGGCAGAATCCTGCCTGCCAGTGAGGCGCTGTCTGCCAACGGAGCCATGTCTGCCGGCGGGGCCCTGCCTTCCGCCCTGAGAGGGCTTCCGCGTATTATAGGTCTTCCTGCGGAACTGATCCTGGATTTTTATCGTTTTCTCGCCGAGTCTTCCGGAAAGATCCCAGGACACGAGATTGTGTTGGGCAGGCCTTCACCAATCCGGATACTGGTTTTCTATAGTATGTTGCTCATCCTTGCAGCCATCTCTGTTCGTCTCCAGATGCCGCATATGCGAAGACGCATTGAGGCGGATGCCGTTTCGCTAAAACGGGAATCTTCTATTCTGCAGCAGAAAAATGTAAGGATTGAGAATACCGCATATGCTGAAGAAAATCCGGGCAGGAACGTATGGAGAGGGGTTTTTGCAGATTCCTTGAAAAACGGCCGACGGAAAGAAAACAGGGTTGATTTAGTGTTGCGTCGGGCAGCTGCGAAAACTTGTCAGAGCTTTCACCTTTATGACAACCGCTCGAGAAAGGACTTTGCCTGCATCTGCACCGCTCTCTGGATAGCAGGCGCCCTCTTTGTGCTGGCCTTCCGCTTTTCTCCTGCTTTCGAGATGGACATGCTCTATGTCGGACAGGGGGACGGGATTTTTATCAGCTGCCGGGGAAGGCATTTTCTGATTGACGGAGGCAGCTCCACAAAAGAGGACCTTGCCAAATACACCCTCATTCCTTTTCTCCACAGTAAGGGTGTGGGCCGCCTGGACGGCATTATCTTGACCCATGACGACAGCGACCACTGCAGCGGCCTCCTGCAATTCCTGGAAGCAGCTGCGGAGGAAAAACCACTTATTTCTCTCTCCGCGGTCTATCTACCCAATCTCACAGAGGACGCAAAGGGAGAAAACTACAGAAGAATCGAGAAACTGTGCGGGCAGGCCGGCATCCCGGTCCACTACATCAGCCGGGGACTGCGGCTACGCAGTGGAGACCTCACCCTGGACTGCCTCCACCCCGCCCGGGGTGCCTCTTATGAGGATGCCAACGAATACTCGACGACCCTGCTGCTCAGATATAGAGATTCATCTCTTTTGCCAGAGGAAGATTCTGCTGTCAAACCGGATTTGTCAGGAAAGGCAGAAGGTTTTTCGGCTCTGCTCACAGGTGACCTGGAAGGTCAGGGAGAGGAGGAACTCCTGAAGTACCTGACGGAGACGAATCTTCTGCAGGATTCAGAGGAGCTTCCGAACATTGACGTTTTGAAAGTTGCCCATCACGGCAGCAAAAATGCGACTTCCGAGCATTTCCTGCAGTTGGTTCACCCGGACATTGCGATTATTTCCGCCGGGATCGACAACATGTATGGGCATCCTGCGGAAGAGCTGCTGGACAGACTTGAATCCTCCGCATCTCAGCCAGCCATTTACAGGACTGATTTACAGGGGGAGATCTCATTCCGACACAATAAGAAAGGAGACGATTATCATGTCAAAACCTTTTTGGGAGACACAACAGAGACTTCTGAAATTTCGAAAAAGTAAGTGGACTGGGAAGCGAAGCGACGGAGGAGCCGCAAGAGTAAGAAATCACCACTATAACGGAGGAAGTTGGCTCTGTGTTGGCGGGAATGAAGCGACCGGAGGCCGCGGAGAGCAAAAGGTCACGTATGTGTTCCGGCGAAGGGCTTTTTGGATTGTATTTGCGGGTACATATAGGGTGAAGCAGATGATATAATTATCAATGGTTTTGCTTCTTGAAAAAAGACTGCTGTATGAACGAAGAGATTCTCAAGGACTCTCTTACGGCATACCAGCGCGACCAAACATTCGTGGTGGCTGCGGTCCAATACTTATACCTTTCCTAACAATTTCAGCACTGTTACCGAAGACGGATTCGGCTGGTATGATAATCCATCCAATACGGGTGGCGTTGCAATCGGTTTCTGCTTTTGATCTTGGTATCTGTAAACCGGCGGGCTTTGACCCGTCGGGTTTTGGTCTGCCCAATCCCGCCGTTTTATGGGCCATTGGGCTCATGAATCATTTGCTGCGGACAGAAAACGAAGCGAAATCCCAATACAGGATTTAGCGAGAGATAAAAACAATGACTTTCAGACAAATTATCGTAAAAATGCAAATTTCCCTGGCGGTACTCACGGCTTTGCTGTCAATCTGTTTCTTCTTTGCGGGAGGCTATGCCGGGAAGCGGATTCTGTGCCCGCCTGCAGCTATCGCAGCTGTCATACTGCTTATTCTGGCATTTAATTTCCGTCCAAACCTTTTGCCAATGCGTTTGCTATCACAGGAGCAATTGTCACATTTTTATGCATATGGTCTCTGCCCTCTATGATACCCTGGGAAGGCGGAGAGTTTGCACAGTGGTGAGATCAAGAATCTGCAGGATCAGAGGCGGGAGATGATACAAAAGGCGGCTTTGGCGGAAAATGACCCCGATCAGCTGCAGGGAGCTTTAGCGGAGTTTCTCCGACCCGATATTACTTTCGACTTTTTCCTTATTGGATATTTTATCATTGGAACAATCGTGTTTTTCACAGCTATAAGGAAAGGACTTATAGAAGGCGGGAAAGGCCCCCTGATTATTTTGGCTGTTTTTGTTGTATATACGTCATACAGCGTTGTATCCTTTCTGAAGTCCATTAGGACTCCCCGTCTTTATAAAAAACACTTGTCGGAAACCGGCGAGTTTGCCCGGATGGCTAAGGATTTTACCAATGGGGAAATCTATCCTGAATATGACCTTGTTCTTGGAGAGAACTATCTTTTCAGGAGAGGTTCCGGACGTGTTTACAGATACAGCGATATAATCGAGATATATCACGAATGGAATGACAGTGTGGGTGCTAATAAATATCGATATTGGCGGCTGTGCATGAAGACAACGGACAAAAAGGATACTCTTCTGGCTGATATTACTTTCATAAGAACGAAAGAAAACTACTTCGATAAAGTGCTCCCTCTGATCCTGGAGATCAGGAGTAGAAATGAAGAAATCATTGTAAGGCCGCTGACGTCTTTCAGACAGTGACGATCAAGAAGCTGGAGCATTGATTATTCATAAGCTCCTGTGCAGTATGGTATTCCACTCTTTGAGATGTAATACTGCACAAGGGCTTTATATGTTATACTGCACGAGCTTTTGCAATGTCGCAGACAAGAAAAAAGGCGGGAAGGCAGCGATTGCTGCCTTCCCGCATTCCTTGCAAATCGATAATTACGAGAGCGCGTATTGTTGTCTGCGAAAACGCAGAACACTGTTTACTGGATGCTACTGACCATTGCTGTCAGTCTCTCGGCATTGAGTCCGAAATCCTGATCTCCTCCGAGGCCCTCGGCAACGATGCTGAAATACATATTGTCTACAGTCCAGATGCTCTTGGTCGCATCGCCTTCCCTGTTGCCGAAGCAGGTCACTTCAATGCCGTTGACATCCTGGGTCCAGGTATTGGCATATTCTGTGTAATCTCCGGAAATGTCGCCTTCTTCAGCAATGGTACCCTTGCGGACTGTAAGGGCGCTTGCCGGGTATTCAAGACGGGCTTCTGCAATGCCGTCCATGCAGCGGTAGGTTCTTTCAAAAAGCTCTCCGAGATCGAGGCCGGGATCTTCTGCGATCACGAAACTGTCGATGCCGGCTCCCTTTGCTGCCTCTTCGGCGCTTCCCACATCGCTCCAGGGATTGGCGAGGCCTGTGTTCTCTTCTGCTGCTGCAGCGGTGCTTTCAGCTTCAGTGCTCTCGGTTTCTGCTGCGGTGTCCTCTGCCTTTGTCTCAGCAGGTGCGGCTTCTTCCTGAGTGCTTTCTGCCGCGGCAGCGGGCTCTTCCTTCTTCGCCGCAGAGCCGCCGGAGCTGCATCCTGCAAGCACTGCCGCCAGCATAACTGCAGTAAGGAACATAGATAAAAAGATTCTCTTTTTCATTTCTTTTTTCTCCTTTTTTCCATGTGTTACAAGTACATGTAAATTTACAACTACATGTTAATAGTGAAGGATAACAGTCATTAATAGACCTGACCTTCTTTGATTGATATATCACATTGTTGTATAAACCACAATGGAGTTTGATTTTTTAACATTAATATTTCACTCTTTTGTCACACCCCGGGCAGACTGGCCGCTTTGACATCACTTTATTCTGTTTATAAGACTTATTTACACCCTGTTATGGACTGGATGATCCGGTTCAACAATCGTTTCCTCGACAGTTTCCATTTTTTAACGTTATTTCTTCGGCTCTCTGATCGTTACCCCTTGAAGGATGTCAGAGGTCTTACAACGATATCGGCGTTTTTGCTTCTGATTTCCAGGATCAGAGGGAGTACTTTATCGAAATAGTTTTCTTTTGACCGCAGGAAAGAAATATTAGCCAGAATAGAGATCTTTTTGTCCGCTGTCTTCATGTACAGTCTCCAATATGGAAATTTGTCTGCCGCAAAGCTGTCTTCCCATGCGTGATAAATTTCAACAATATCGCTGTACCTGTAAACAATTCCGGAACCTTTCCTGAATAAATAGTCCTGTCCCAGAACAAGGGCATATTCAGGATGGTTTTTCCCGTAGGAAAAATCCATTGCCATCCGGGCAAGCTCGCCGGAATCCGACAGGCGCTTAATATAAAGACGACGAGTCTGAATGGATTTAAAAAGTGATGTGGCCCCGTAGATTCCATATGCAACAAAGAACAATAACAATAGCACTATCATCCACCAGTCTTCCTTGTCTACATTTATAACTTTCGGTATGAACACGATCGTCCCGATTGCCCCAAACAGATATGTTCCTATTAAAAAAATAATGAGAGTCATGTCTGTCATGTCTGGCCGAAGGAACTCCGTCAGATTCTTTTGCAGTTGATCAATGTCATTTCTCATAAAAGCTGCCTTTTGTATTCATAATCCCTGCTGATTGTAGTATGGTTTTCATTGGGAAGAAGATCTTCTGAAGTAGTTGCGATTGCCTGGATACCTGGTTTTTCATCATAGGAAAGCACATGGACGATTTCTCCGCCTTCTTGCCAGGGGATGAACTGACCGTTCTCATCGAACTGCATGGACAGCTGTTTATACACAAGAAGGACGTTATGCATCTTGCCGTCAAAGTCAGGGTCACGGTTTTCGCAATAGTACCTGATCCGGAACAGTTTGATATCCGCTTCATCAAGGATTGTATGGACCGTGCTTTTATGGATTGTTGAAAGCCTTATGAAGCCTGCTGCCTCTGCATTCTTATTGATATGAGATGTCAGACGAGCATAAGTCCATGTCTCGGCAGAATATCCGAAATCCTTTGGTTTCTGACAGGCGATATTGATGATCCAGGTTTTTTCTTCATCCGTAATCTCCGCATTACGGCCACGGCCGGGAGCATCGAATAAAGCGTTTTCTACGCCGCCTTCTGCATATTTTTTCAGGCAGAGCATAACACTTTTGCGGTTGATACCGATTTTATCGGCTATTTCATCAATGGAACATCCGTCTGCTTTCAGAAGCAGTATCCGGGCTCTGTTGACTGTCTGCGCCTGTATTGTACGAGCTCGGGTCTGGGTTTCCAGATAGTCACGGTCTTCTGCAGTAAGGGTGATGACACTTGATTTTCTTCCCATAAAACAACGCTTCCTTCTTTTGAAGGAGATATTGTAGCATGGAATGAACATATAATCCAGTTATTTAAAAATCACTGTACTACATACTCCGGCTGGGCAGCTGAATGTGAATGATTTGAAAGTTGCCCATCACGGAAGTAAAAACGCCACTTCCGAAGAATTTCTCCAGGTGGTCCACCCGGACATGGCCATGATTTCTGCCGGAATCAACAACATGTACAAACATCCATCAGAAGAATTACTGAACAGGCTGGCAGTAACGATTCCTCTTTCATCTGTTTACAGGACAGATCAACAGGGAGAAATCTCTATCCTGTACAATAAAAAAGGCGGCCATTATCAAGTCAAAACCTTTTTAGGGGACAGAGCAGAGGCCATGAATCATTGAATGGATTCTTTCGGACGGATTCCTTCGGAGGATACTTTTGGAGGATTCTTTCGGGCGGGGCCTAAGAGTCAATAGTGATATATGTAGTATTTATTGATGCATATAGCAAAGGGGAGATGATATAATTATTAACGGTTTTCGTTTTGTAAAAGACTGCTGTCAGGACAGGTAATTTATGGAAGACACCCTTATTACATAGCGGTGTGAGGACTGCAGCATGCAAGCGACACGGAAAATGCTGACCGGCGGCAGCATACGCATGGCACAGAAAATGCTGCATGGCGGTAGCATGTGCGCTGCACCCTGGTTCCGCGAGCGGGACATGAACGAGAGTACAATCAATGACCCTGTACAGATGGAG
>ONXK01000099.1 GCA_900321785.1 uncultured Lachnospiraceae bacterium
AAAAAGTGCTTGCACGCATGTAATCTGCGTGCTATTCTAAAAGCACAAAGATAAATGATTAAGCACGCAAGCGCACGCAAAAACATGCGTGCAAAGCACAGCTTAAACATACAAGATCAATAAACACTATTATTTTTCTATTTAAGAAAGAGAGGGGTAAAAGATGTCTAAATTAAACGAAATGGTTGCAACATTCCCGCAGACTGAGTTCTGGAATGACTCCTGCAGCTGCAAAGAGCTGGCATATGCAATCGAGAACGGCGGTTCCGGTGCAACCACCAACCCTGTTATCGTTGGTAACGTTCTGAAGAAAGAGCTTCCTGATTGGGAAGACACCATCAAGCAGGTCATCGCTGACAATCCGACATGGACAGAAGACGATGTAGCATGGGATATCATCGGCAAGCTCGGCACAAAGGCTTCCAAGCTCCTTCTTCCTATGTTTGAAGAGTCTCATGGTCAGAAGGGCCGCATCTCCTTCCAGACCAATGCCAAGTACTACTGCAACAAAGACCTCATGGTCGAGCAGGCTTGCAAACTCGCAGCTCTGGTTCCCAACAGCCAGATCAAGGCTCCTACCAGCAAAGCCGGTGTCGAGGCTTTCGAAGAGCTGACCTATCGCGGAATCTCCATCAACGCTACTGTTTCCTTCACCTGCGCACAGGCAGTTGCAGTCGGTGAGGCAGTCGAGCGCGGTCTCAAGAGAAGAGAGGCTGAAGGCCTTGATATTTCCTGGATGCACCCCGTCTGCACCATCATGATCGGCCGTACAGATGATTACCTCAAGAACGTTGTCAAGGCAAGCGATATGTGCATCCCCGCCGAGGCTCTTGATCTCGCAGGCGTTGCTGTTATGAAGAACGCTTACAAGGTTTACAAAGAGAGAGGCTTCCGCACAACTCTGCTGACCGCTGCTTACAGAAACTATCATCACTATATGGATTTCCTTGGCGGCGACATCATCTTCACCATCACCTCCGACTGGCAGAGAAAGTTCGCTAACTGCGATTGGATGAAGATCGAGAACAACATGGACAAGCCCGTTGATGAGTTCTATCTCAACTGCCTCAAGCAGATCCCTGAGTTCATCCAGGCATATGAGCCCGACGGCCTCAAGCCCGAAGAGTTCCAGCACTATGGTGCATTCCTTGCAACCATGAAGCAGTTCCTGGGCGGCTATGACAGCCTTGTTCAGCTGATCCGCAGCTACATGATCGTATAATTTTAAGCGGTTCGATAATCTAATCACTTAATTTATGACAGCAGCCTGCCGTGCAGACGGCACGGCAGGCTGCTGATCAATTCAGGTATGGTGAGGTATTATATGGAAAAAACAATCAGACTGACAACAGCACAGGCGATCGTCAAATTCCTTGACAATCAGTATGTCTGCATGGATGGCGAAGAGACCAAATTCGTCGAAGATTTCTTCACAATCTTCGGACACGGCATCGCAGTCGGCCTCGGTGAGGCTCTTGACCGCAATCCCGGCGGAATCCACGTCATGCAGGGCCGTAACGAGCAGGGTATGTGCCACGCTGCAACTGCTTTCGCAAAGCAGAATGACCGCAAGAAGATCATCCCTTGCGCAGCTTCCGTAGGCCCCGGCTCCGCAAACATGGTTGTTGCCTGCGCAACTGCTACTGTTAACAACATTCCTCTGCTGGTATTCCCTGCAGATACATTCGCTTCCAGACAGCCCGATCCCGTTCTGCAGCAGCTCGAGCAGTCCAACAGCCTTGCAACGACCACAAACGATGCTTTCAAGCCCGTAGTTAAATACTGGGATCGCATCCAGAGGCCTGAGCAGCTGATGAGCGCTATGATCAATGCTATGCGCGTCCTCACAGATCCCGCAGAGACCGGCGCAGTTTCCATCGGTCTTCCTCAGGACGTTGAGGGTGAATACTATGATTATCCCGAGAGCTTCTTCAAGAAGAGAGTCCACCGCATCACTCGTCCTTGCGCTGTTCAGGAAGAACTGGAAGATGTTGCAGCTGAGATTCTTGCTTCCAAGAAGCCCCTCGTTATCGTAGGCGGCGGCGTCCGCTACTCTCTGGCCGGTGAAGTGGTCGAGAACTTCTGCGAAGAGTTCGGCATCCCCTTCGGCGAGTCCCAGGGCGGAAAGAGCGCCTGCAAGTCCAGTCATCCTTACTGCCTCGGCGGTATCGGCGTAACCGGCACATCCGCTTCCAACAAGCTGGCTAAGGAAGCTGACTGCATCATCGCCATCGGCACCAGAATGAGCGACTTCACCACCAGCTCCAAGTGGCTCTTCCAGAACGAAAACGTTCGTTTCGTATCCATCAACAACAGCCGTTACCATGCATACAAGTTCGACGCTGTCAAGGCTGTCGGCGATGCAAAGGTTACCGTTGCAGCTCTGGCTGAGATCCTTCGTGCAAAGGGCTACAAGAGCGCATACACCAACGAGATTGCTGATGCCAAGGCTGAGTGGGATGCTGAGCTTGAGCGCCTCGGCGGCATCGTCTGCACAGGCGAGGACTTCGAGCCCATCATCAAGGCAAGAGATCCCAGAACTGTTCCGGAATTCTATCGTCTGTATGGCACATCCCTGACCCAGACTGCAGCCCTCGCTACCCTGCGCGCCTGCATGGGCCCCGATGATATCGTCATCACTGCCGGCGGTTCCCTTCCCAGCTGCATGCAGCGTGTATGGAAGACCGACAAGCGCGGCGGCTACCATGTAGAGTACGGCTACAGCTGCATGGGTTACGAAGTCGGCGCATCCCTCGGCGTCAAGATGGCAGAGCCCGATGTCGAAGAGTACACCTGCATCGGTGACTCCGGTTTCCAGATGCTCAACTCCGAGCTCGGCACCATCATGCAGGAGAAGCGCAAGACCAACATCCTGGTCTTCGACAACTGCGGATTCGGCTGCATCAACAATCTGGAGATGACCCACGGTATCGGCTCCATCGCTACAGAGTTCCGTTACACCGACGGCAAGAAGCCTTGCGGAGATCTGGTTCCTACAGATTACACCAAGATCGGCCAGGCTTATGGCATGAAGACCTACTCCTGCAAGAGCGTCGAGGAGCTGCGTGATGCGCTCATCGATTCCAGAAAGCAGACTGTTGCCTGCCTGTTCGACCTCAAGGTTGTTCCGAAGACAATGACTGACGGCTATGGTTCATGGTGGAACGTCGGTATGGCTATGGTCTCCGACAGCGAGAGCGTCCGCGATGCAGCACAGGAAGTTCTTGACCGCAGAGCTGAGGCAAGAAAGTATTAATGCTATATCAGGTATTAAATAACCAGTTATAAGTCAACAATCGGAGGACAGCGGCACGGGACCCGTCATCGGTACCTTCTGCCGCTGTCCCCTGACCGGTTTTATTCTTCATCACCAAATAATGACAGAATTTTCAATAAAACCGGTTTTATATAACGGAAAGAGGAATAACTCAATATGGTAGAAAAGAAACTGTTCGGATATCCCACATTTGATGAGAATGGTGAGGAAATCCTTTCGACCTATGAGAACGAATATCGTGACATGCTGATGGATGTCCGTATTTATCGCATGGCAGCCGGCTCTGTCAGAGAATTCTGCAGAGAGGGCGAGGAGATCGCAGTTCTGCTGTTCTCCGGTGAAATCACCTTCAAATGGCCGGATGGCGAGAAGACCGTTTCCCGTGAGAGCGTCTTTACAGAAGGCCCCTGGGCACTGCATGTTTCCGGCGGTGTAAAGATCGAAGTGACCGCAGTGAAGGATTCCGAAATCCTTGTTCAGTGCACACATAACGACAAGAGCTTTGCATCGAAATTGTATGGTCCCGAGGATGCTCCCTGGAAGTATTCCGGTGCCAAGGGCAAATTCGGCAATACCGCCAATCGTCAGGTCAATACCATTATTGACATCGACATCAATCCGGATTCCAATATGGTCCTGGGTGAAGTCATGAACGACCGCGGCAACTGGTCCGGATATCTGCCTCACAGACATCCCCAGCCTGAGCTCTACTACTTCAAATTTGACCGCCCTGAAGGCTTTGGCGCCAGCTTCGTCGGCGACGACGTCTTCAAGAGTGTTGACAACAGCTTCTCCGCGATTCCCGGCGGCAGGCTTCATCCCCAGGCGGCAGCTCCCGGCTATCTTATGTACACCTGCTGGATGATCCGTCATCTTCCCGGAGATCCCTGGCTGCAGACCAGCCGCTTTGAGGACGATGCCTATATGTGGCTGAGCGATGCCAAGATCGTGAATCAGCCCTGGTAAGGATCTCCTTTCGGAGTACCGGATGATTCCTGGACAAACAGGATCCGGTATACAGCAATGATTTATAGTAAACGACAAAAAACAGCATTTTGTCGTTTACTATAATTGAATAGATCGTCTTTTGACGTTTTTTCTAAGGGGAGGGTCTAAAGACCCGGAAAGGATAAAGCATGGCAACTCTGAATAAAGATCTGGTAAAACTGGGAATCGCTCCGATCGGCTGGACAAACGATGATATGCCCGAGCTTGGCGCGGAAAATACCTTCCAGCAGACCATCAGCGAGATGGCTCTTGCAGGCTTCAAGGGAAGCGAAGTCGGCGGCCACTATCCTACAGACAAGTATGAGCTGAAGAAAGCTCTTGACCTTCGTGATATGGTCATCTGCAACCAGTGGTTCTCCTCCTTCCTGCTTACAAAGCCCTATGAGGAAGTTGAGAAAGAGTTCGTCAAACAGTGTGATTTCCTGCACTATGTCGGCGCTCGCGTTATCGGTGCTTCCGAGCAGAGCTACAGCATCCAGGGTAAGGATCAGCCCATCCTGGAAGGCAAATATGTCATGAACGACGACGAGTGGGAGACTCTGACCACCGGCCTCAGCAAACTGGGTAAGGTTGCTAAGGAAATGGATATGACTCTTACTTTCCATCATCACATGGGCACTGTTGTCCAGACTGAGGAAGAGATCGACCGCTTCATGGATATGGTAGATCCCAACTATGTATTCCTTCTCTTTGACAGCGGCCACTGCTCTTATGCAGATATCGACCCCGTCAAGGTTCTGGGCAAATACATTGACCGCACACGTCACATCCACCTCAAGGACCTTCGCCGCAGCGTCGTAGCTGAGGCTCGTGCAAACAAGTGGAGCTTCCTTGAAGGCGTCCGCAAGGGCACATTCACAGTTCCCGGCGATGGCGATGTTGACTTCGAGCCCATCTTCCAGATCATCCAGGATTCCGGTTACAAGGGCTGGGTTGTTGTAGAAGCTGAGCAGGATCCCGCTCTGGCGAATCCCTTCGAGTATGCTCTGAAGGCAAGAAAGTACATCGCTGAGCACACAGGTCTTTGATCTTAAAAATAATCATATTGTTCATTGTCCGCTGCAGATGATCATGGTTGAGAGTCATCCGTGATCATCTGCGGACTGAACAAAAAGGGATATAACAGGAAGTTAGGGGAAGCAGCAGTTCCCCGGAAAGGATTTACAGAATGGCAAACGTATTATTGGTTCCTCATCAGATTTTCACCGGAGAAGGTGCTCTGACAAAGGCAGGCCCTTCCATCTGTGCGCTTGGTAAGAAGGCTCTCATCGTGACTGATCCCTTCATGATCAAGTTCGGCAACGTTGCCAAGGTCGAGGATATGCTCAAGAGCAACAATGCTCCTTACGCTGTTTTCTCCGATATTACCGGCGAGCCCACCGACAAGATGGTTGAGGCTGCAGTGGCAATGTATAAGGAAGAAGGATGCGACTACATGATCGCTCTCGGCGGCGGCAGCTGCATCGATACCATGAAGGCCTGCGCGGTCGTCGCAGCAGGCGGCGGCGCGATCACGGACTACATGGGCCGCATGATCGAAGAGAACGTGGCTCCCATGGTCGCAATCCCTACAACGGCAGGCACCGGCTCCGAGGCAACCAGAGTCACCATCATCGCCGACACTGTGAACAAGGTCAAGATGATGCTGATCGGTCCCAGTATCGTTCCTCCCGTAGCAGTCGTCGATCCCCAGTTCACCATGACTGCTCCGCCTTCTGTTACAGCTAACACCGGTCTTGACGCCCTCTGCCACTGCATGGAAGCTTATACCTCCAGACAGGCACAGCCCCTGACCGACACCTTCGCACTTTCCGCTGTCAAGCGCATCGTTGCAAACCTTTCCACCTGCTATCATGATGGCAAGAATGTGGAAGCAAGGGCTCAGATGTCCATCGCTGCTCTTGAGGCAGGTATTGCGTTCACAAACGCTTCCGTTACCATCATCCATGGCATGAGCCGTCCCATCGGCGCTCTGTTCCATGTTCCTCACGGCACATCCAATGCTATGCTGATCAAGGTCTGCCTGCCCTTCATGATCACCGGCTGCTATCCTCGTTTTGCTGATCTGGGCAAGGCTATCGGCGTTGCAGCAGACACTGATGATGACAAGACCGCAGCTGAGAAGTTCATGGCTAAGGTTATGTCCATGGTCGACGAGATGGGCCTACCAAGGAAGAGCTGATCGAGCTGTACAAGAAGCTTTGGGACTGATTCTCATCTGACATACTCTGAAGATTACAGAGTATCGACAGCAGCAGAGATGTTACTGTGACCACATATAAGAGCTGCCGTTGACCGTCTTTAGGACCACATCCGGCAGCGGCCTGTGGGAAGATCTGTAAAAAACTCAAACTCATTCATAACATAATAAGAAGGCACCCGGTATGTACGACCGGGTGCCTTCTTTGTCTCATAGGAAATTGCGATTTCCTATGAGACAAAAATCCTCCCACCACCGAAAGTGTGTGGGATGCAGAACTCGCCTATTGCTGTGTTCCTGGCAGGCTGCTGAGCTTGTGTCAAAACTGCTGCTGTGTTCCTGGCAGGCTGCTGAGCTTGTGTCAAAACTGCTGCTGCGTTCCTGGCAGGCTGCTGAGCTTGTGTCAAAACTGCTGTTGTGTTCCGAGCAGGCTGCTCAGTTTTTTTCCGTAAAAGAAATCGTGCGTGAGTTTATCGTATTCTGTCCAGAGAGGGAGTGTCTTGCATGCGGCTGCCCGAGGGCAGTCCTGCGCGTTTTCTCCAAGGCAGGCAACAGTTGTCAAAGAGGCACTCTCTGTAAGGTTCAGTATTTCTCCGACGCTGTATTCTTCGGGACTGCGGCAGAGTCTATAACCGCCGCCTTTGCCGCTGGCGCCGATGACAAGTCTGCCCTTTACCAGATCTTTTACAATGATTTCCAGGTATTTTTTGGATATTCCCTGCCTTTCTGCCACATCTTTCAGAGGTACAGGCTTTCCGTCATTATGTTCGGCAAGGTCAATCATGACACGCAGCGCATAGCGTCCTTTTGTTGAAATCAATGTGTACTACCTCCCGTTAAGTATCATGTGTTACAGTAGTTATCAAGATATGTACTATTATACCGTAGGTGAGTGGGTGATTCAAGCGGTGCTCTTGCAGAGTTTATGAAACTGCATTTGTAAATAGAAATCACTCTATAAACCTATTGACATAGTAGGCGAAAGGGATTATAATCACCACAGTTCAACAAAACATAACCAGACACGGAGAGTAAATCATGAAAATATATGCAGATAATGCGGCGACGACAAGAATGAGCAGGACAGCAATAGACGCCATGATTCCTTATATGGAGAACGTATATGGAAATCCTTCCAGCCTGTATTCCATCGGACAGGAGGCGAAGGAGGCTATAGAGAAGGCCCGGGAACAGATCGCAGCTGTGATCAATGCAGCCCCGCGGGAAATCTTTTTCACCTCCGGAGGAAGCGAGGCAGATAACCAGGCATTGCGTTCCGCCGCTGCGATCGGGGCCAGGAAAGGAAAAAAACATATCATCTCTTCGGCATTTGAGCATCACGCTATCCTCCATACCCTGAAAAGATTGGAAAAGGAGGGCTTTGAGGTGACACTGCTGCCGGTCCATGAGAACGGAATCGTTGTCCCGGAGGAGCTGGAGGCTGCAATCCGCGAGGACACTTGTCTGGTGACGATCATGACTGCCAACAATGAAATCGGTACCATTCAGCCGATCAAAGAGATCGGAGAGATCTGTAAAAAGCACAATGTCCTGTTTCATACGGATGCTGTGCAGGCGGCAGGACATCTTCATATTGATGTAAAGGACTGGAATGTGGATCTTATGTCAGCTTCTGCCCATAAGTTCCATGGTCCCAAGGGTGTCGGTTTTCTATATGCGCGAAAAGGTATCGCTCTTACCAATTTGATAGAGGGAGGAGCCCAGGAGAAGGGAAAACGTGCCGGTACCGAGAATGTCCCCGGTATCATGTCGATGGCTGCTGCGTTACAGGAGGCGGCCGATCATCTGGACAAGAACGCGGCACACCAGACAGTGCTGCGGGACCGCCTGATCCGGGGACTTTTGGAAATTCCTCACTCTGCCCTGAACGGAGACGCGGAAAAGCGTCTGC
>ONXK01000217.1 GCA_900321785.1 uncultured Lachnospiraceae bacterium
CCCGAGGAGACCGGCCTTCCCAAGGCAAACGTCCTCTCCTATGTCCTCGAAGACGGCGCCAAAGTCATGGTCCGCCCTTCCGGCACAGAGCCCAAGATCAAGGCTTACTACACCACTCTGGGCAAGGATCTGGCAGCCGCACAGGCAGAAAAGGATACCCTTTCCGAGGCGATCAAGCCCATCTTCTCCTGATTTCTTCTGATTCTTTCTGAATCCTTCTTATGCCTCTTCTTTCGTATCAGAGGCATTACCAATTATTATGATCAACAAAAAAGCCGGCATACGCCGGCTTTTTTGTTGGGGTTGCGGATTTCGTTTCAGACATCCGCGCATATGGGGTAAAAGACAGGAAGATTATTCTGACCGATCAACCCTTTACAGCGCCGCTTGTAACGCCTTCCACGATGTATTTCTGAAGGAATACATACAAGATCAGGATCGGAGCCATTGCCAGCAGCAGAGCTGCCATAACAAGTCCGATGTCTGTCGAGTAGGTCCCGTAAAATGCCTGGGTGGCAATCGGGATCGTGTACAGGTTCTTCTTGGTCAGCACAAGGCTGGGCAGAAGGTAATCGTTCCAGAAGGCCATAGCGTCAATGATCGCAACGGTCGCGATCGTGGGCTTGAGCAGCGGGAAAACGATTTTCCAGAAAGTCTGCCAGCGGGTGCATCCGTCGATGTAAGCGGCTTCTTCCAGTTCCAGCGGGATATTGGTATGGATCGCGCCGTGGAACATGAAGGTTGCCATGGAGACGGAGAAACCGACATGCATCAGGATCAGGGTCAGCCTGTGGTTGAGGACACCGAGTGTGCCTCCATATACGGAGACGAGCGGTACCATCAGTACCTGGAAGGGAATGACCATAGATGCAACCATGGCTCCGAACAGAAGGGCACATGCCTTCCATTTCTGGTTACGGACAATGACAAAGGATGCCATTGCGGAGACCACGATGGTAAGGATCGTCGCGCTGACCGTGATGATCGCGGAGTTCATAAAGACCAGCCAGAAGTTCATCTTCTTCATGGCCTGCGGGAAGTTTTTGAGTGTGAATCCGTGCTCACCGACAAGCGAAAGCGGATTCGATGTGATATCGCCCTTGGTCTTGAACACGTTGATCACGACCAGGATAAAGGGAGCGACAAAGCAGATAAACAGGATCAACAGCACGATCCACATAATGACGTGCATGATCTTTTTCTTTCTTGCGGCCTTTTCGTTCTGTGTCATGCTGCCACCTCCCCTTTCTTACCAATGTAGACCTGGGTGACACCGACAATCGCGCATACCAGGAACAGGATCAGCGCTTCTGCCTGGCCGAGGCCGTACTTCTTGTACGTAAAGGCCGTGTTGTACACGTGCATAGCCGCCATGACAGAAGTATTGAAGGGCTCGCCCTTGGTCAAAGACAGGTTCACATCGTAAATAACGAAGCATCTGGTGATGCTCAGGAAGATGCACTGCACAAAGGACGCACGCATCAGCGGGATCGTGACGTTCCACATGGCCTGTGCAGGGGTGCAGCCGTCGATCATGGCAGCTTCCTTCAGGGCGTCGGAGACACTCATAAATCCTGCGACATAGATCAGCATCATATAGCCGGCGAACTGCCATACAGATACAAGTACCAGGCAGAACATGGCACCGCTTGTCGTGGACAAAAGAGAGGGTACTGTCCCCTTTGTAATAGCGGATCCCAGTGCTACAAAAGCGCGGTTAAAGACGAATTTCCAGACATAACCGAGGACGATACCGCCGATCAGGTTGGGTACGAAGAAACCCGCGCGGAAAAAGTTCTGACCCTTGATGCCGCTGGTCACCAGATAAGCCAGTGCAAAAGCGACCACATTGATGAGTACGACTGCGAAAATCGAATAGATCGCGGTACGTCCAAGGGCCTGCCAATAGGCGACATCCTTAAAGGCCTCTGCATAATTTGCAAAGCCTACAAAAGGTTTTGTCTTCGCAATACCGTCCCAGCTGGTCAGAGTGAGATAAATACCGTATACAAACGGAATCACCACGACTGCACAGAACAGAACTGCCGCAACTCCCGCAAACATGAGGAACTGCTTAACCTTGTAAGACATGGTATTTCGTTTCATATTGTTCCCCCTGAGTTAAACAAATATTAGTGTTCACCAACCTCTGCAGTTGCCCAGTAAGTTGTGATCTCATCAGCGAGTCCCGCGCGGTCGATCTCGCCTGCCAGATACTTCTGCATGGAAGCGCCGACAACACTGTAGTGATCATCAGGCAGGTAGTTGTAGTTTGCGATCAGAGCGCCTTCATCCGCATACTTCTTGACGGATTTTCCGAGAGGATCGGAAACTTCCAGAGTATTGTTGGTGTAAGCGGGAACCAAAGCGCAGTCATTAACGATGAATTCCTGGCCCTCGGGGTCGTTTGCCAGCCAGTTGAGGAAGTCTTTTGCAGCCTGCTGCTGTTCGGGAGTTGTGTTCTCGGAGTTGTCAATGAAGAAATACTTGGAGCCGCCGCCGACAAGCTTGGATTCACTGCCGTCGCCGCTGTTGTTGGGAACAGGCATTATGCCCATGTTCTCGGTGTAGTCATATGCCTTGATAACGGACCAGTCCCAGTTGCCGCCGAACATGAAGGCAATCTCACCCTCAGCCAGCTTCTGCTCTGTGACTTCACGCTCTGCGGAGATCGCAGCGTCTTTTGCATAGTTGTTGTCGCGGAGTACATCAAAGGTATCCATCAGTGCATTGTACTTGGGATCATCGGCAAGTTTTACAGAACCGTCCTTGATGCCTGCAATAAATGCATCGGGATCCGCCTGCTGCTCGTAGACTTCCGCCATGAAGTGGGCCGCCAGAGACCAGTCTTCCTTCATAACGCCGCAGGGGCTTTCCATACCGCCGGCTTTGCATTTCTCAACGATTGCCTTGAAATCATCCGTAGTCTTGATGGAAGCGGGGTCGAAATCCTCGCCTGTCGCGTTCTTGATGGCATCGGCGTTGTAGATGATGCCGCGGGCCTCAACGCAGACAGGGAAACCATAGACTTTGCCGTCAATGGAGATAGCCTGTGTTGTGTTGGCGACCCAGTCCTGATCGCTCAGATCAAGCGCATGCTCTGCTGCAAGTGCATAGACATCCTTGGCGTCGACCATGGAGAGCGTATAAGGCTCGTTGGAGGAATATCTGGTTGCAAG
>ONXK01000090.1 GCA_900321785.1 uncultured Lachnospiraceae bacterium
CTGAGAAAAATAATATAATTTTCTATCCTGCATGCGGCTGATGCCTGCTTTGTCAAATATTTAATCCGGCAAAGAAACCTGCCTTTGTTGCCTCCGCAATATTGGCGGTTGCCTGTGCATCGCCGATCACGCGGACATCGGAAAAGGCCTCCCTCGCTGCTGATTCGAGCGGATTATAGGGTTTTGTCCCAAGGGCCATGACCATGGTATCGAAGGGCAGATCTTTTGCCTCCTGCGTGTGCAGGTCGGTCACGGTCACGGCATGTTCGCTGACCTTTTCGATCCGGTGGTCGGTCAGGATCTGCATACCGGAACCAAGGATGACGGGCATAATGGTCGCACGGGTCAGCGGCTCTTCCTTCATGAGGATGTCGCCGAGCATCTCTACGACAGTCACGTCCAGGCCCTGCTCATGCAGCAGATGCGCGGTCTCGATGCCGATCTGGCCGCCGCCTGCGATCAGCACTTTTCCAGTCAGCTTTTCTGTCCCGTCCAGGACCTTGTCGGCAGGAATGACATTGGGATTTCCCTTTACACCGGGAATGCCGGGCACGAAAATCTGACCGCCCGTCGCCAGCAGGACGGCATCTGTCTTCAGGCTCTTCACATCTTCCGCTGTCATCTCTGTATTCAGATGTACGTGCACATTTTCCATCTTTGCAAAGACGGCGGTAAAGAACTTCGGGATATGGTGCAGGATGTCCTTGCAGGGCGGTGCGCTGGCCAGCTTCACCTGGCCGCCGCAGAGTTCGGAGGCGCGCTCATAAAGGTCTACTTCATGCCCCCTGAGGGCCGCTGTATAAGCGGCTTCACAGCCTGCGGCACCGCCGCCGATCACGGCCACATGCTTTTTGACATCTGTCCTGCCGACGCCCTGCGGGTATCTGGACTCTCTGCCCGCCAGGGGATTGATGGCGCAGCGCAGGGTGTTATTGTTCCAGATGCGCACGCCGATACAGTGGTTGCAGCCCACGCAGCGGCGGACACACTCGCCCTCGCCTGCCTTCAGCTTGTTGGCAAGATCTGGATCCGCGATCAGGGGACGCGCAAAGGAAATATAATCTGCTTCGCCCTTTTCCAGAACACTTTCCGCATACTCCAGATCCTGCATGCGGCCGGAGACCAGCACCGGAATGCTGACAGCCTGCCTGACCTGTCCGGCATAACTTGTGAACATGCCTTTTTCGTGGTAGATCGTCGGGAACACCCATGCCATGACCTGCTGTGTGCCGCCTGCGATATCAATGGCGTCCACACCTGCATTTTCCAGCATCTTTGCCAGTTCCACAGTATCTTTGATCTGTCTTCCCTTTTCGCCGATCCCGTCATCTGCGGAGAGGCGGACGATAATGGGCATTATGGGGCCGTTGACCCTGCGCACCTCCGCGACCAGCTCCAGGAGGAACCTGGCCCTGTTGGCAAGGCTTCCGCCGTATTCGTCGTCCCGGTTATTGAAAAAGGGAGAGAGGAACTGGGAGATCAGGTATCCCGCGTGGGCGTGGATGGCGACTGCATCAAAGCCAGCCTTTTTTGCACGCAGGGCGCTCTGGCCGTAGGTCCTGACAAACTGATGGATCTCCTCCACACTCAGCCTGCGGACCGGACGGTCTGCGACAGGACAGCGGATCTCGCTGGGACCGACATTCATGGGCTCATCGATGCCGGAGCGGCCGGTCTCATAGGGAGAGCCCATGGCCTGTGCGCCGCCGCCGGGTGTGAGCAGGACCGCGATCTTTGCTCCCTGCAGGTGGACTGCTTCCGTCAGCTCGGACATCATCGGAATGTAGGCATCGTCATCCAGCCTTGCCGACCTGGGGTAGGGATCGATGGGATCCAGCTGCGCGCAGGCCTGGGTCTGCTGGGTGATGATCAGCCCTACGCCGCCCTTTGCGCGCCGGGCATAGTAATCGATCTCCGGCCAAGTCAGCATACCGTCAGATGCTGTGAAATGCGTCTCTGTCGGAGACATAACGATCCTGTTTCGAAGATTCATTCTGCCGATCGTTCCGGGTTCCAATAGTTTTTCGTACATAGCACACCTCTTTTCATTCGGGGTTGTTTCGGCACACAGCCGTGGGTCTAAAGAAGGAACATTATCGAATCTGTTTATGTCTGTTGAAGAAGTATTATTTGGTTCCCGATTTGCAAATCGAACATGTTTTATATAGCTACTATATCTAAAGGACTTTTACCTGTCAACATTATTAGAACGTGTTTTATATTTAATGCAGTATTACATTCCATATCTTCTTTTTTCTACTCCGACAGTTGTCTTTTCGGAGTGGCCGGAGTAAAGAACTGTGTCCTCCGGAAGAGAGAATATTTTTTTCGCCTATGCTTCTGAGCAGATCGCTCCTTTTTCCACCAGGATATCGGGTATCGCCGAGGCTTCCTTTGAAGATCGTATCCCCGACAAATGCAGCGCGTTCCGCAGCAGAATATAGGACAACTGAATCGGTGGTATGTCCGGGGGTATAGAGTACACGAAGTGATATTGCGGGAGCTGCAGAGAGCATAATAACATCCCCTTCATCGAAGGACGCTGTTTCTTTTATCACCAGTGGCGGGCCACAGAAAACAGACAGGTTCATTCGAGGATCAAGAAGGTACTCTCTGGATCTGCTGTGCGCCAGTACAGGGATTCCCAGTTCCTTTCTCAGCAGGTCCACAGCTCCTGTATGGTCAAAATGCCCATGTGTCAGCAGAATCTTTTCAATTGTCCAGCCCTCTTTACGAATCAGCCTCAGGAGCCCTTCTCCCTGTGCGCCCGGATCGATCACAAATCCGTGCTTAGTAGGGTCGTCAATAAAGAAATAGCAATTTTCCTCAAAAACTCCTTTGACAGGTACTTCTGCCACCATTTTGCGTCACCCCTGCACATCTGCGATGTTTATTCTTCATCGCGCAATACTCGCGAGCGAGTCCTGAACTCATCTATTCCAGCGGTTTTATACACAGTAATAAATGATAAATCGGCTGCCCATGAAGATTTATCCAATCCTGCAGCCTTCCGGACCACAGGTCATTCCGGAACCCGCTTGTAATATCTCCGCTTCCTGTTCCTCAAGTGCCTTGGCAATTGCCGCCTTCATCCCTTCCCTGGACTGTGCTCCTGAGATTCCGTATCTTCCAATGACAAAGAAAGGCACTGCGTGGATCCCGTAACGGGCAGCCTCCCGCTCATCAAGAAGCACATCCTCCCGATATCTGTCGGAGTCCAGGACTTCCCTGATCTCCTCTTCCTGCAGGCCGCAGTCCTTCCCGATTCTTTCAAGCAGCTCTCTATCTGCCAGTTCTCTGTTCTCCGTAAAATACGCTGCGAAAAGCCGGTCGATCAGTTTCTGAGCATCTGCCGCCTCCAGTCTGTCCATAGCAAGTTTTGTGATCCTGTGCGCGTCCATGGTGTTTGTGAACAGCGTTGTCGCATAGCGGAAATCGATTCCTTCATCCCGTCCCATCTGCGAGATCTGTTCAATCGTCCTTCCGGCCTCCTCCATGGAGATCCCGTACTTATGGGCAAACCTGGTCTGCGTGTCACCTGCAGCATGGATCCCGGCGGAAGGATCCAGCTGAAATGCCTTCATTTCAAGCTCAACATCCTCGCGGATCCCGCTTTCTTCGATTGCTTTTTTCAGCCTCTCTTCCCCTATATAGCAGTAAGGGCATGCATAATCTGACCAGTATGTAATTTTCATATCTGTCACCTCTCTCGATATTCCGCAGTAAGCTTCGAGTATTTATAGAACATGTTTTATTAAATGCATTATATCCGCCCGTCCTGCTTTCGTCAAGAATAAATATAACGTGTTTTATTATATCAAATAAAAAAGCACTTGTTACGAGTCAGGCCTGCACCGGAAAAAACCAGAAAAAAACGCTCTGCTTCAGGGGACTGCAATTCTTGCAATCCGATTTCAGATGCTATATACTCAGTCCATGAATCGAACCTGTTTTATTCTTTGTCACGCAATACCCGTGACTTCAGTAGTGGGAAACGCGCGCAAGACTCGCGAGCGAGTCTTGAATCTTTATCGCGTAATACACGTGAGAAAGTATTGAATTATGAGAGGTAAAAAGAATGCCCAGAAGAAGCGGCCGTCCAGCAAAGGGCGAGGATAATCCGGACAGCAGGAAAAAGATCATCGATGCAGCAGTTGCACTCATCCGCACAAAAGGGGCTGATGCTGTCACTGTGCGAAGTGTCTGCAGAGAAGCAGATTTGTCCATAGGGACCTTTTATCACTACTTTCGGGATAAGGACGATCTGATGATGTTTTTTTTACGGGAGACTTCGTTTGATGGATTTCCCCTTCAGACAGATTTGTCACAGCCCGGAGACCGGATCAGTGAGCTGTATATGCATCTGATCGGCCGTTACATGGAACTCGGGCTTGATTTTATGAAAAGTTTTTATTCAACAGGCAACCGCTCCCTTTCTGCTTATATGGGAGAAGAGGATGGATGCTTTGCTCCGGAAACAGTGATGGCAAGAAGTGAAAAAGAACTGTATGCCGCACAGGAAGCCGGCTATATAACCCCATCGGCAGATATTCACACTTTGTGCAAGGATATCTGCACGATCGTAAAAGGCTGTGTTTTTGAATGGTGCCTGAATGACGGAAGTCCGGATGTCGAAAAGATTCTTTACCGGATCATTAACCATTATCTTTCCCCTTACACAGAGGGCATCAGGGCGTGACCATGGCGACATTGTTGTCGTAGACACGCCTGCCCGCAAGTGCGGATGACCGCTAAGCAGGGGCCGGTTGATCCGGCATCCGGGGTCGGGACCCGGGAGCAGCGCTCATCCAGGGGATTATTGATGTGATTTACCGTGGTGAAACGATAAAATGTGGGGGTGTTCAATGAAGAGGATCATCTTAAATCGCTGTCCTGAGGAGTTTATAAGAGGACAAAAAACATACAACATGAATGCAGAATCACAGTTGTAGAATAAAATGCTGTTGAAAAATAATGAAGATAGATGTATATTACTGTTAGTTAGCGAAATCTAACCACCTTCAATGTACTTTTCACGGAGCAGGATTCGAATGATTTCGGGCCTGCTCTTTTTTACGAGGAGGAGGTAAATAAAGATGGGGCTGTTTAAGGATTACGTGAGTCAGACGAGGAAGCCGGAAGGGTTTCTTGGAAAAATGATGCTGCGTGGCATGAATTCCGGACATGCAAAGATGGCAGACTGGGGACTAGATCATTTGCAGCGTGTCGATCCTGAGAACATCGTTGATCTCGGCTGCGGCGGAGGTCGGAACGCAGGAGAGCTTTTGCAGAGGTATCCGAAGGCACGCGTCACAGCGGTCGACTATTCCGAACTCTCTGTGGAGAAAGCAAAGGAATACAATCGGGAAATGATTGCTGCCGGTAGATACACGCTTCATTGGATATGGAAGTGATTTATCCGAGAATGTCCGACGGCAATGATACGATCTTCAGCTTCCTGCTTCTTGCCGGTTATCTGACGCCCGCCGGTATTCCGGAAGAAACAGAGAATTGAAAAAATCCTTAGAGAGTAAATTTCCCCTGCTGTACATGTTCAGCAGGGGAAAAGCATGGAGTTCCCCGTTAAAGGGGAGAATTAAAGAACTTCATCCAGGAAACGGCGAATCTCCGACTCATTCGCCCGGTTGATCTGTCTGCCCTTTGCCCACTTCACGTCGCCACTTACATCCTTATGAAGGGCAGTGTCGCTTCTGCCGACGCCGCTTCCGCCGGAAGTGCAGAAGGGAATGATTTTTTTGCCCGAGAAATCATAGCTTTCCAGGAAAGTATCGATGATCCGGGGAGCCACTCCCCACCAGATCGGGAAGCCCACAATCACGGTATCATAGGAAGCCATATCCGCAACTTTGCCATTGATCTCGGGCCTTGCGGAGGGATCATTCATCTCGATGCTGCTGCGGCTTTTCTTGTTCATCCAGTCGAGATCTGCCGATGTATAGATTTCCTTCGGAACGATTTCATAAAAGTCCGCTCCCGCGATTTTTGCAATCTCTTCACCGACACGTTTTGTCACTCCGCTGGCGGAGAAAACCGCTACTAATATTTTGTTTGCCATAATCTTTCTCCTTTTCAGATAGGGGACAAGTCCCTGACAATCTCGCCGGAGACTTGTATAAACTCAGTTCATTTTTCCGCAGTTGCCAACCTTGGCTCCAACTACAATGACCGGGCAGGGATATAGTGCGAGGGTTGTTCCGATATTTTTCTCGTCTTTTATATTTTTCATCATCCTGCATGGTATTGACACTGTGTCAGCATGGAAATTATACACATCCGCTGACACGGTGTCAATATGTTTTCGAAGAAATTTTGTTTTCTTTATCACCACAATATGTAAGAGGCGGAACAGCCCGCCTCTCCCGGATCACCAGACTCTGTATCACCCGCAGGCGAAGCTGTATCAGCAGTATCGGCACTCTGAGCCGCAGGAGTCTCAGTCGGAGTGCTTTCTCCGTCTGAGGTATAGGCATGCAGGCAAGCATATATACCAAAAACGGACTTTGAAATTGATATAATCAAATCAGTTACATTCTGATTAAAGAGGAATACTCACCTGACAAAAATACTTTCGTGCATTTTTATAACATCCATCTAAGCCGATGACAAAGAGGACATCATCCAAGAGCAGTGCCGGCCAAGTTAATTCTCAATGGAAAGGTAATAGTGCTGTAATGTCCATGTTTGGTCTGGCAAATAGTTACCAGACATATTATACTGTATCAAATCTTTTAAAACAG
>ONXK01000020.1 GCA_900321785.1 uncultured Lachnospiraceae bacterium
GCGGGAAATGATTGAGAAAATCGTCGTGCATGAGTGCAGCTATGACGAGAACGGCACCCGCAGGCAGGACATTGAGATTTATTACAGCTTTGTCGGCAAAATTGACTTGCCCGAAGCCTAACGCCCGACCTATCCGACACAATGGCCAAGTGCCGGATAGGAACGGCAAAATTTTTTACACTTCTATTACTTCTTTATCGCACATCAGCAAAGAGTGCCGGGATATGTTATATGCTCGATCCTGTCGCCGGGATAAAACTCTCTTACGGCTTTTTCTATGTATGTCTTTTCACCGTTTCTGGAAGCTGCTCGGGGATTAGTTATTATGGCACACCTTTCCGTGAGTACCGCCGGGTCTTCCACGAAGCATGAATCCGGGTAATCCTCATCTGCCGGAAGGACTGTCACATTGATACAGCATCTCCTTAATGCTTCGATATACGCATCATGTTGGGCGAGTGCGAGTTCATAATCAGGACGTCCGGGGTATAATCCTGATGTGATCCCCTCTGTCATTGCCCTGCAGGGGCGTCTGACTATCGCATTTCTAAAAATCCGCATTTCAAGATTACTCCTTTTGTGTACCTCTCAGAAAAGTCTAAACAGCCTGCACCTGCCGCTGTATCCACTTCATCAGCACATCGACGATGTATTCCTGCTCTTTTTCTGTCAGTTCCCGTCCTTCAGGGATCCCATGCCACTTGTAGAGACACCCCCTGCAGCACGTCGCAGTCGCGTGCTGGGCGATAAAGACCGGATGCCCCTTTGGTGCGCCGCGCATCGGCGTCTGGCTGCCATCGTTCTTTGGCTCCGCCGGGGAAAGGCGCTGTCTTATGATCTCAGCGGCATGCTTTTTGATGGCGTCCATGCCCTTTTCAGCGATATATCTCCTGTCCCCTTCCGTCAGCTGAAAGCGGCTGCGGAACTTCGAACGCGAAAGACGTTCTGTGAGATCCTGCTTCAGCCACTCCTCGTGGGAGGTCTTCTCTCCTGCCGTTATATGGACCGCTGTCTCCTGCGGACTCTCGGGAACCGCCGCATCCTCAGGAAGGACCCTCCTCAAGCGGTGCTTCAGCATCGTGTTGCGGTCGGTCACGGTCAGGTTCCGGACGGCATAGCCGAGGGCCTTCCGAGTTCCCACCATCACAAGGATCTTCTTTGCGCGTGTGATCCCAGTATAAATGAGGTTCCTTTGCAGCATCACGAAATGGTTCATGAGCACGGGCATCACAACGACAGGGTATTCCGCACCCTGCGCCTTGTGAATCGTGGCCGCATATGCCAGCACAAGCTCGTCAAGCTCGGAAACATCGTAGGTCACGGCGCGGTCGTCGAAGATGACGGTCAGCTCGCGATCTTCCATATTCACGGAATCAATGACGCCGATGTCGCCATTGAACACTTCCTTGTCGTAGTTGTTTTTAATCTGCATGACCTTGTCGCGGGGTTTGAAGAGGAAACCGCCGCGCCTGAGTCCCTGTCCTTCCGGGTTCAGCGTCTCCTGAAGGAGCTGGTTGAGGTTAGCAGTACCGACCGTTCCGCGCTGCATGGGTGTCAGTACCTGGATCTCGGAAGAAGGGAGCCTGTAGTAGCGTGGGAGCTTTACGGACACAAGCTCAGTGATCGTCCGCGCCGCTTCCTCGGAGAGGACGCCGCTGTCCTTGGGATCCAGCCCTTTACCCTGTGCCTGTTTTTCCATATCCATAAAGAAGAAATCACTGTTTCTGCCGTTGGAGATGTCCGGCATCCGCCCCGCATTGATCCTGTGTGCGCTCATGATGATCCGGCTTGCCTGCGCCTGGCGGAAGATCCTCATAAGCCGCACGACAGGGAAACAGCCGGAGTCGATGATGTCCCTGAGAACATTCCCAGGCCCCACGCTGGGCAGCTGGTCGATATCCCCGACCATGATCAGCGTCATGCTGTCCGGCACAGCCTTCAGGAGATTGTACATGAGCACGATATCGATCATGGAGCATTCGTCCAGAATCAGGACATCCCCGTCGAGCGGGGTTTCTTCGTTCCTCTGGTACCCTTCCGGGGGCTTTACCTCTAGCAGCCGGTGAATGGTCTTCGCCTCCATACCGGTCGCCTCCGAGAGCCTCTTTGCTGCTCTGCCGGTAGGCGCGGCAAGAAGGATCCTGGCACCGGCTTCCCTGAAAGCAGTGATGATACCCAGGGTAGTTGTGGTCTTTCCAGTACCGGGGCCGCCGGTAAGGATGAGCACTTTGCTCCCTGCCGCCTGCAGGATCGCCTGCATCTGGATCTCGTCATACTGCATACCGGTCCTGCGGCTGATCCTCTCAGCAAGGCCATTGGTGTTCACGCAGATCCCGTTTTTGTTGCGGTAGATCGCGTCCAGCCGCTTGGCTGTGCCCGCCTCGGAAAAAAAGAATGGCGGGAGGTAGATGGCTTTTGCCGGGGCTTCGGATGCGGAGTCATCCGCTTTTTCAGAATCCTCTTCTTCTACGGGGACCGGTTCCGTGATGACGTCCTCCGTCCGGATCATCTCGTCGAGCGTCATAGAGAGGATGTTCTCCTCTACATCCAGAAGTTCTGTCCCGGCTTTCAGGAGCATGTCCCTTGTCGCATAGCAGTGCCCGTTTTCCGACAGCCTGTTCAGAGTATACAGGATGCCGCTCCGCAGGCGGGCGTACTTCTCCCGCCCGAAGCCCATCTTTTCGGCGATCGTGTCTGCCGTTTTAAAACCGATGCCCCAGATATCCTCCGCCAGGCGGTAGGGGTTCTCCTGCACCACCTGAATGCTCTCGTTCCCGTAGGTCTTGAAGATCTTCGTGGCGTGGCTCGTCGAAACGTCGTGCTCCTGCAGAAAGAGCATGATATTCTTGATCTCCTTCTGCTCTTGCCAGCTCTTCTTAACCCTATCCACGCGCACGCGCCCGATCCCGGGCACCTCAAGGAGGCGGTCAGGGTCTTCCTCGATGACATTCAGCGTGTCGGCGCCAAACTGCTTTACGATCCTGCCCGCAAAACCGGGGCCGATCCCCTTCACGAGACCGCTCCCGAGGTATTTCTCAATTCCGTACACGGTTGCGGGCAGCGTCTCCTCGAAGGTCTCCATGGAGAACTGGCGGCCGTATTTGGCGTCGACCCGCCAGGAGCCGCCGAGGTAGAGTACGCTCCCCACATGCACGTCCGGCATGGAACCCACAACAGTCACGAGGTCCTGGTAGCCCTTTGCGCGGCATTTGATGACGGAATATCCGTTGTCCGTATTCTGGTAGGTGATGCGTTCTACGACGCAGCGGAGGTGTTCCATCAATATTTCCCCTTACACTGGTTCTTTTGCGGTTTTGAACGACAGGAAGGCGGAGGGCTCCTCCGGCCAGATGCCGCCCTCGTCGATCCCCATGGCGTAGAGCCAGTCATCATCGGCTGTTACCTGCCTTGTCAGTCCGTCCTCATTCTCAAGGGTAACGATGACCAGGTTCCTCTCTTCCTCCGTCCGCTCCTCGCAGCCGTAGTCGCCTTCCTGGATCCTCTTGACTGTCCATGCCATTTTCGGGCTTGCCTCCTCGTTTAAAAAACTGAAATTCACAGACTCACAGCCAATTCTGAAATAGCCACAAGAACAGCCTCGCCGCTTACAGACATCCTGCCATCTTCCCGTCTTTCACAGTGCAGATAGCCGCCGCGTCTTGAAGCCTGGTATGCGTCAATAGCGTCTTTCCCAAGTTCCCACATCCAGTAATCTGCAATTTGCACATGAGCCGAACCGCATACCGGATCTTCTGCGATAGATAGTTTCGGGCAAAAACTTCGTGAAACGCAGTCAACAGTATTTCCCCGAGCTGTTGCGTTTTGTATGCGTCCTTCTATTTGCATTAACGCACTCTGATCAGGAATCATTTCACGCACCTGATTTTCGGAATCAAATATGCAGATAAGATCAAGCCCCAGAACTGCTTTTACAGGACGGACGCCAAAAGCTCTCTCCATATCATCTGTAACGGGAATCTCTTTTAGTTCATATGTTGGGAAATCCATCTCGTACAAATTTTCAGTTCGTTTTACTGTCAGCACACCGCTCAGAGTGTTAAATTGTACAATCCGACTGTCCGGCTCGTAAAAATTCAGAATCACAAAAGCCGATGCCAATGTGGCGTGTCCACATAGTTCCACCTCTGTGCCCGGTGTAAACCAACGGAGATGATAGCCTTCGGTTTCTTTTACTATAAAAGCAGTTTCAGAGAGATTGTTCTCCATAGCAAGTTTCATCATGGATTCTTCTGCCGCCCATTCATCCATAACACAAACCGCTGCGGGATTACCGGAAAATGGTTTATCTGTAAAAGCATCGACAATATACTGTTTCATAAAACGTACCTCATACGTATACCGATAAGTCAATCAGGCTGCTGGCAGGTTCTCTTGTCCAAGCCATTTTATCAAAAACCAAAGCAGTTATCTCCTTTCTCGTTTTCGACAGTTCGCAACACCTGAGCTTCTACATTGGCGAAGTGATCGCTAAGTATCCGAGCACTAATATCCCTAAAGCCATTATGCTGGCTGTACAGACTCCGGGAATAGTCATTTTCCTTGAGAAAAAATTGCCTGCCATTAATGAAGTCCCCACGCACCAGCCCTCAGTCAATCGCCATTGTGGGTTCGTGACTGATCGTTACGTCTGCCGGAAGTTCCACGGCTTCAAGCTTGCCACAGCCTTCGAACGTCTTATCTCCAATACGTCTCAGGCTCTTCGGGATTTTTACGGCTGACAGGTTCCTGCAGTCCGCAAAAGCCCCCTGGCCGATATCCGTTACACTCTCAGGGATTGTAATGTCCGTCAGACTGCTGCAACCACAGAACGCGAAGACACCGATCTCAGTTACGCTTTTAGGAATTGTCACACCGGTGAGAGACTCGCATTCACTGAGCATCCAGCCCGGAATGCTCGTAACGCTGTCGGGAATTGTCACGCACGTCAGGCTGTGACAGCGGCTGAACGCTCCAGCCCCGATTTCGGCCACGCTCTGCGGGATCGATATTGTCAGCAGGCTGCTGCACCTGAAAAAGGCTTCATTTTCGATGATCGTTACACTATTCGGTATCGTAACCTTATTCAGGTTAAGACACCAATTAAACGCGCTGTCTCCGATAGTTTTCACGCCATCAGGGATTGTCACACTGGTCAGTGTCCTGCAGTCTTTAAATGCATTCTGCCCGATTCTCATCACGCCTTCCGGAACAGTTATTTCGCTTCCGGTTCCAAAATAATCAAACAGTATCCCATTGACGATCACAAATCCGTCCTGGTTCGCAAGACTCCTGCATCCCGTGAATGCACAATCCCCAATATCCGTTACACTTTTCGGAACGATCATATTCATCAGGCTGCCGCATCCTAAGAAGGCGCCCCGCCCGATGCTTGTGATATTCTCGGGAAGCATGACGCCCGTCAGGCACTTACAACTCCTAAATGCATGAACTCCGATTGTTTTTACGCTTTTCGGGATAGTTACGGTGGTCAAGTCTGTACATCCCCAAAAAGCGCCGTCCCCGATGCTGGTCACCCCCTCCGGAATGTTTACGTTTTCGCCGGTACTCAGGTATTTTTTCAGTATTCCGTTCTCGATCTCAAAATCCGTCATTTCCATGGCTGTCGCCTCATTAGTTGTTTATCCTTGTCCTACCGTTATTTTCATGGTCTCATGGGATTCAGTTGGGTCCGTGATTTGCATTCTTAAGGTCATCTCACGGCTCCTCTCTAAGAAAAACTGCTTCTGTCAGGATATCAGCAGCTTCAGCCGCTACTTCTTCCGGTACGTAGATGCTGATCTCGTGGGTCGTCATGTGGCCCATGATGATCCCGATATACTGGCCGGACCCTTTCACTTTTTTATAGGAAGGGATTCCGTAATACTCCAACGTGGCAGCCACCTGGTCAGCCTCGAAGGAATCGAATGTCGTGTAGATTTTTACCTCTGAAAGATCCATGTCAGCTCCCGCTAGCCGTAATCACCTTCCTGGTTAAGCTTTACATATGAACATCCCCTTACCCAGCAGATCGACAAAAACAAGTCAGACCGCACATTAAAGCCACTGGCCTGCCCACTTTTTCAGTTCTCCGGCGAGTGCAAGAGCACTGAACCGCCTGCCTTTCTTAACAACTGCGCCTCTGGCAAGCGCCTGCATATTCTGCGCCGAATCGCCAATGCCGCTTCCGCCGGATGTGCAGAACGGCACGACTGTTTTACCTGTAAAATCAGCGCTTTCCATGAACGAGTCAATGATTGACGGCTCACGATACCACCATATGGGGAATCCCACGAAGATCACGTCGTACGCGGAAACATCCGGCACCTGTGCCATTGCAGGGCGGCAGGAGGGGTCATTCATTTCCAGCGTACTGCGGCTCTTTTTATCCATCCAGTTGAGATCTGCCCTTGTGTATGGCGTCTCCGGTCTGATTTCGAAGAGATCAGCGTCTATTGCTTTCGCCAGCCGTCTGGCAACTTTTGCAGTTACACCGCTCGCACTGAAATAAGCTACCATTGCATTTTTCATACGTTTTCTCCAATCTGCAGAATCTATTTTACCAATGCACAAAGCATGACAGGAACTGCTCCGCATCCAGGGTGACGAAACTTCTCTTCTTCCTGGTATCTGATATACGGACGGTCCCGAACTCATAGTCGATCGTGACACTTGACCCATCATTACGATAGATGGTCATATGTTCTTCCGGACGGTCGAACGTGGCGAGGGGGTCGGGCATCCTGCGGATCTTCCTGACCTCCTCGTCAGTAAGTGAAACCTCCATCTTTTCGATCGCGCGAGGCGTTTTCAGGGGCGCTTTCCGGTAGGACCCGTTCAGGTTCGTCCACTTGTCGATATAAGCCGCGTTTTCCTTCATACGGGAAAGAACGTCTACGATTCCTTCCGTTTCCTCCAGGGATTTTCCTTCCGCCGCGCCTGCCACAACCGCGCGGTATTCCTCCTTTGTCACCTTAACTGACGCCAGTGACAGGTTCCGGTGCTTTCCGTCCTTGTAAGTAATGGTGCAGTCATAATTAATGTATAGATCTTTCCCGACTCTCATCTGCAGAGATCCTTTCTGAACTGCCTCAGGCATTCGTCCGTATTGGTGCTGCTTAGATAAAACAGCATCTTCCCGCGGCTTTTTATGATATCCATCGCTTTGTAATACTGTTTATGCTTGAGCGCACTCGTGTATATGAAAATATAGTTTGCTTTTTCCAGTGCAGTGATGCTTCCGATATTGTCATCCTCAACCCCGATGAACGACCACGACGGGAGAAGCCGTCGCATCCGCTTGATCCAGCGCTCCGTGCCGCCAAGGACGGCAACTTTCTTGTCCCTTATGCTCTCGACGAGCTGTTCACGTGTCTCCTCATCAAGGTCTTCTTCCGGTTTCTCGTTCCTGAGGCCGAATGCAAACTCTCTGAGGGCGATCAGCTCCGCATGCTCGATACCTGACTCCTCGAGCATGCTTTCCAGTTCTTTTTCCCTCTCATGGGACTTCTCATAAAGAACGCGCTGACGGATGACTTTCTGTTCGGATTCCGCAAGTGCCGCTTCTTTTTGTGCGAGCAGTTCTCTGAGCCGCCCGAGCTCCTCCCTTAGCGCCGCTTCATCAAGGTTCTCCTCTGGCACCTGTTCTTCATCCAGTTCTTCTTTTACCCGCAACCCTTCAACGGAGCGGAGGGCTTTCCCGGCAAGGCCATGGCTGAGTCCTTTTTCGTTTCCGGGGGCGCTCTCTTCTTCCGCTGTCCACTCACCTGACGCCTTTCTCCTATTGAAACGAAGGATTGCATCCAGCTCATCGTCTCTGGCGCGCATTACATCGCAGAGGCATTCCGCAAGATACTGCACCATGGTAAGGATCAGTATCTCATCAAAGCTCATCTTGAGTCCTGGGAAGCACATCTCGAGCGTGATAGTGAGCTCTGCCATTAACTGCGGAAGGTCGAACTTCCTGCTGTCATACGGCATCCGAACATTGGTATCATATTTCTTAAAAACATCGGTATAGATGCTTTCCGCAACCTGCAGGGTAAGGTAGTCCTCGTTGCTCTGGTACAGGTAGGGGTCGAACATCTCAGGGTATTCCGCCCGCAGCACGCCTTTCATCCGTTCGACCACTTCGCCGCGGAGCCTTCTGTATTCAGGTCCGTTAAGGTAGATGAGCTTTGTCATGCTGTCTGCGACGCTGTTCATCTGCAGGTACTGTTCATTGCACTCCTCTTCTATCTCGATCCCCATCAGTTCGCACATGATAAGGACACGTGATGCGGTGGGCTGGATCGGCGGTTCGTCCGGGGAGTCCGATATCGACCGGATCTCGTCTGCGGCGGGGCTCAGTACATCGGCATTCAGTGCCTTTTTTATCCTTTTCGTTGGGACAGGGGACAGGTTCCTGTCCCCGAAAACGTTCGTCCAGCCGGGCTCGTGCATTCGTTTTTCGATCACCATCTGTCTGTAGCTCTTAGCCCCGTCCGTTGTATGGCCGGACGAGAGACCTTGTCTGTAACAGTCCTCGTCATGGAATTCAAGAAGGTCGAGATAGGTGAGGAGCTTGAGCCTTTTCAGTTTATTGTATTCCTGTTTGTAATAAACCTTATACAGTGAGAGCAGAAAGTTCCTGCTGTAAGTAGATCCATGCCGTGCTGAAAACAGCATCATCAGAAGGATACGGAAGAAATACGCGTCATCCCATGTGGCCTCATTCATCCTGGGATACGGGACATCCCAGAACTCCTCCGGCGCCTTTCCACCGGAAGATCTGCCTTGTGCTCCTTCCCCGTCTTCATCCCTGAAATGCCGGAGATATTCTTTGGCTATCGCAGGAAACGCCTCACGCATTTCATCGGTAATGAAGTTCCATGCAAACCACATGACAGTGCCGAAGTCATCCTCCGGTTTAGGAGGCATCAGTCCCATCCGGACAGCTTCCTGTGCATTCTGGTAGATGATCCGGTTCAGCTCCTTGTCAGACAGGGTATGCGTGATACCGCTGAATTCTTCCTGGGATAGCGAGCCAGGCGTGTTCATGACAGGTACCTTCGTGTTCTCCGCGGCAATGGGAATTATCCGCGTATCACCGTCTATGAATGGAGAAAAGGTAATATCAGCAGCAGCCTGCTTTTTAAAGCTCTCGCCTTTGAGTTTCTTCAGCTTTCTGTTTTCTTTCCTGCCCATGGGGTGCTCCTTTGCGGAATTCAGCTTCTGACGCTGTGATACACCGTACACACAGCATCTGTAAGTTCTCCCATTATGATAACACAAAGTCTAGTGCGTGGAACTAATTGCAAAACGGGCAGGATGAGGTAGACTTCCTCTCTCCTGCCCGATATTTCTTCGTTATACAAGCGCTGCTGCTATATCTGCCAGTAACGCTACTTTGAGGTCTGAAAACCCGACGATCTTATCTACCAGCCAAAGGCGTTCCGGGTCATGTTTTCCGTCCGGATCCCACAGCATGAACCACCGAAGGTTCTTATTGTCCGCTTCCTGGACAAACATCCTCCCTGTGCCGGTGTCGAGCCAGTTTTCTCTTATTCCGTATATCATGCAGACCCGTTCCATTATCTCCCTGGGAGGATCACATTCACCGGTTTCATAACTGGCTGCCTCCGCGGCGCTGACCTTTATGCCGTATGCGAACTGTTCCTGCGACAATCCGAATACCTGTCTGATCTTCTGTATTCTTTCACCCATCGTCGTCTTCCAAAAGGAAACGGTATCACTTACCAAACTCTTTTGCTATCTCTGCAAGTACGGCCAGCTGGTAGTCTGTTAGCCTGCCTATCGCGTTCTGCAGATTTTTTCTGAATATCTCGTTTTCTTCTTTACTTGCCCGCTCTGGTGCGAACATATCTCCTTCGCCATCGATGAGCCAGTTCCGGTTTGCTTTGTGAACATGGCAAATGATGTTCAGGACATTTTCCGGTGGTTCCACTCTTCCATTCTCATAACTGGATATAGTAGATCTGTGGAGGTTGACGCTTCTGCCAAATTCTTCCTGTGTCATATGTAATTCTTTTCGAAGCTGTTTGATCCTATCTTTAATCATGCATTTATTCCTCCATATAGCATTTTACATTGCAAAAAGGCAGGTGTAAATGTCTATGGATAAGCCTATATACGCCAATTCATTGACGAAACTATGCCATCAAAATATAATGATAATGATTAGCGTTAATTGCGATAATTATTATCGTTTTTATACTGGAGGGATCAGGCGTATGCAAAATCGGGACGAGGGGATTGAAACAATATTTGCCGCTTACGCTGACATGACAGAAGAAAAAAAGCAGAAATTCACCCAGGTAACTTCTGCAATAACATCCGGATTACCATCCATGAGTGATTGTTTTAACCACCGTCTTGACGGTGCCAACCAGCTGGCAGTTGCGAAATGGACGGTCTCGATGTCCTATCTCATTCATGAGATCATAAGACAGTTCTTACTTGCAAAGGACCCTGACAGGAAAATAGAGGAAAGCGATTATCAGAGAATCCTTTCGGGAAAAGACGATATTTATCAGGATCTGTTAGTAGATGTTTTTGTATTTGTGGCAGACCTTTTGGATCACTGTACGGATCCGGAAGATGTATTATGGTATTCGCCGCAGTTTCTTGTACAGAAATACAATCAGTTCAGGAAAGCACATCCGACAGACAAGCATGCCTGCCAGTTAGATGAGACGGTATTCGATTAACATACAGAAAAAGCAACGCCTCTGAGCCATCATTATCTGGCCAGAGGCGTTTTTTCTTACCCTGAGAAAAGCCGTTTTATTTGTACGCTTTTATTATCATTTTTCAGACAACGTTATAGCTATACCGTTATCCCATATTTCTTCACTCGCCACGTCAAGCTCGTCGTTCCAGGCGATCCCATATCCGCCGCTTGTAATCTGCAGATGGAAGAATATCTCAGGGTCGTGTATCAACACCTGGAAAGCAGGAATCTCATCTATAAGCCGCTGACAGTCATAACGGCGTATCTCCCCGCTAGTGAATTCTGCTTCCAAGATATATTTATCTAGCGGTCTGACATGCTTAATCACTCCTTCCATCTTACATTCCCTCCAGATAAGCCGGCTTCGGTGTCGCTGCAGTAAAGAATCGTACGCTCTTGATCTCTTCTTTCCCAAGTTCCCAGAACGTAGCCTGTATGGAATCTCCCCTGTGTATCCAGCCATTATCCACATAATTTAAATCGAAAACAGTTTTCCAGTTTTGCGCTTTGTATTCTTGCTTATCTTCCTGTGTCAGACTGTCATATTCCATTTCCAGTCTTTTGACCTCCTCTTCGGAATCGGCAATCAGTCCGTCAAGCAGGATTATACTCCAGACATCGAAATCGGAAAGGACAACCCTGTCATCCGGGATCTCAATTTCCATGCAAACGAACCGATCTCCCTTCCATCCGTTTCTCCAACGCGCTCTTCTGAGATCCGGTTTCTTTCTGGCTCCTTCCCACATATACCAGGCCCAAACAGGATAAAATACACCCTCAGGTGGCTCTCCTATTCTGGCTTTCATCTCTTGCACAAGCCATTCATATTGCTCTCGCAAATCTGTCATTTGGGCTTTCTTAAAGTCACAACGGTAAATGCCGGTTTTCTGGATTTGTTGATATACTTCTTCCGGCTGGATCGTCCATAAGGTCAATTATCACTTACCTCTTTTTTCCTATGATTATTGTTATGCCGTCTCCATTAGTTTCTCTCTACCAAAATTCTGTGGTTATATCTGTGTATCCTTCGTTAGTCTTCTTGTACATGCGCTGATTCGTATTCGGAGAACTGATGGGACCACAGCTTTTTCTGTAACGTCCGACCTTAACGTAATCAAAGACCTGCATCCAGTCTTCAATTTCTGTCTCGCGGCCGGAATAAAGGCAGCACTTGAGTTTAAGATCATGCGCCTTTTCAGCATAGTCAGTTAACTCAATGCGATCAGCATCTCCTGCGGACCCTTCACCAAGAAAACAGACACAGGATGCAATGGGGCTATAGAACGCAAGGATGGTATCCAGATTCTTTCCCAGCAGTTCGCCATTATCCTGAAGCTGCAGTTCCGGATAATGGCATTCAGGACAGCGATTAGGGCATCCCGTGATGTATATGCAGATGGAAGCTTCACCCGGAACTTCCATGTGGCTCAGGCCAAAATCAATGTAGCGCAGCAAACGGAGTCCTCCATTTTTCCTTTTTTGTTTACCTATACGTTATAGCTTACAGACTCCGGCACTTCTCCATCTTCTTGGTAACGGAGAAAAATACAATTAAGCAGACGACAGGCCATAACATCCACCTTCAATTCATTGTCTGTAATACGCCAGCAGATACTGCAATTATCTACAACGATCCGGCCGCATTCCAGCAAATTCCCATAATCAACAGGTATGGGAATCTTTTTTATGATGATTTTCTTTTTTCTGAAAGGTTGTCTTTTTAATTTCTTATGGATCTCAGGTTCAACAAAACACTCCTTTAGAATTGTGATAGTTCCATCGGATAAATGCTCTGCGTTTCGATATCTGGGATCATTCAGGTTATACCCGCCATATTCATACATGACCATTTTTTTGTCTTCGGCAACCTTTTTTGCAAATGCTCCTATACCTATACTCATTAAGCAGTTCTCCTCCGTCGTAAAAGGATTTCCGCATCTTCGAGTTTTTGAAAGGGGAAATCTACACTACCTCCCAACGGAAATTATCAATCTTCAAGGTCAATAGAGAACGTCGTAGACGCTGATACTACCCAATTCTCCGTATCAAGCAAATCAACTTTGATATCCACGGGATCCTCCTCATTCTGAAGCGGTAATGCACGGAATACCGAGATGGTGGCCCCATCTTTTATCTCTGTATAGAATGAATCCCAGTCATAATCTCTCTCTAGGAACATTTCATCCTTATGTAATTCAATTCCATTTTGGAAAGCGGTAACCTGCGCCGCTGACATAAATGAAATTGGCTCCGCATTGTCATTTGTGAACAGAAATTCTGCCGCTGCCATTGGATCTCCATTACTGTCTTTTGTTTTGTGTACGGCAACTATTTTAATAGTCACTCCTCCTGAACTGACAGTATCCGATCCCTGCTCTTCCTTTACCTCAGTCTTTGAAGACGCTTCTTTCGAATCATCTTTTTCCGGAACTGGTTCAGACGATGTTAATTCCAATTTAATAGTTGTTGATGCAGCTTTTTGGTAAGAACTCATATCCATAAGGTTAACGGCTATTTCAACGGGATCTTCCTCATTTTGAAGCGGAATTGCATGGAATACAGAAATAGTTGCCCCATCTTTTATCTCTGTGTAAAATGAATCCCAGTTATAGTCTCTTTCTAAAAACATTTCATCCTTATGGAGCTCAATGCCGTTCTGGAAAGCAGTAACTTGGGCCACAGACATAAAAGAAACAGGCTCAGCATTTTCATTTGTAAACAAAAACTCCATGGCAGCTATAGGTTCTCCATTACTGTCCGCCGTTTTATGGACTGCGACGATTTTTACAGTATAACCGTTAGCACTGACAGTATCAGAAGCTTCTGCTGAAGAGTCCGCTGTTTTCTGCTCTTCTCCAGGTGATGCTGTTTCTGTAGCCGGCTGTGCCGCACCTTCTGCTGCTGGATTATTGTTGTTAGTATTTCCACAAGAACAGAAAAGAAAACAAATAAGAAGCAAAGCAACGCCCCATTTAATCTTTTTCATAAAACCCTCCTGAATAAAGCATTTTAATTCAATTGTGATGGCCATCACCTTTCCAGTTCCATTATATTCTCGATCACGTTCTCATTCATCAACTAAAACTCCCGCCCTCCTAAGCTGGCCATATTTTCGACCAGCAAAACGCCTGCGCATCGCACTATCTTTATTAAGTGACCTTTATTAAGTGACTGAGCGTATTCTTTTCCACGCTCCGCAGATCCGGAGATCCGGATTCAGCACTTTATACTTACGGTAGAATGACAATCCCCACTTCTTTTCGTATATTAATTATGACAGGAGAAAAACCTGATCAAATTCGGAAATCTATGAAAGGAAAAGGTACACGACCATGACACGCATCACTGTTTTGTCCAGCTCATACGTTCTTTATCTGTCCCTTCTGCTTCTCAGCAGCAAG
>ONXK01000108.1 GCA_900321785.1 uncultured Lachnospiraceae bacterium
TATGGCCTATATGCTCCGCCTTCCGCTGTTTATCCCTATTGTCGGGTTTATTTATTTTATCGAGGTCGTATCGGTCATCATTCAGGTGACGTGGTTCCGTAGGACCGGCGGCAAACGCTTTTTCCGTATGGCCCCGATCCACCACCATTTTGAACTGGGAGGCTGGTCTGAGGTCCGCGTCGTTGCGGTATTTACGATCATAACTGCCGTTCTTGGCGCCTTTGCTATTCTGCTGCTGTGATCCGTGATCCGTGGCAGATATGCAGCCAGAAGAGACATGCGGCCGAGCAGGCATGCGGCGGAAGCGGCAATTGCCCGGGCATGCAGCCGGGCAGATAATCAATCGTCCGGGAAAGTGCAGAGTCGAACAGGAATGCGGCGGAACCGGTAATCGCCCGGGCATGCAGCCGGGCAGACAACCGTCCGGTAAAGTGCAGAGTCGAACAGAATGCGTGAAAACAGCGCAGACAGGAACATTTACACGAAGGGAAAAAAATGAATTACACAGGAAAGAAAGTTCTTGTAATAGAATGAAAAGGCACAAAAAGAGGAGATCTGCGGCAGATTCGCCGGCACATTGACGCCGGAGGAGATGTCGCGCATTTGTATCGTTATCGGTGATCTCCCCGGGGAAAGCAATACGGACAATGAAAGTCCTTTTGGATATGAGCATTTTGACCAGATCGTTCCCAGCCCTGCTGTGCCGCTGGATTCCCCCCTCCTTCAGAAATTTGAAGAGGAGGGTACGCCGATCATCTCCGAGATTGAACTTGGGTCCCTGTTTGAAAAAGGAAAGATCATAGCGATCACAGGAACAAACGGCAAGACCACGACAACCACGCTGGTGGGAGAGATCATGAAAGCGGCCGCCGAAAAAGGCCTTTGCAGCCGCGCATTTGTCGTCGGAAACATCGGCAGCTCCTATGCTGCGGCAGCTTCCGAAACAGATCCGGAATCTGTCACAGTGGGCGAGATCAGCTCCTTCCAGCTGGAAGCGGCATATACATTCAAACCGACAGTGAGCGCCATCCTGAATATCACGCCGGATCACCTGAACCGGCATTATACCATGCAGAATTATGCAGCGATCAAAGAGCGGATCGCCGTCAACCAGACAAAGGAGCAGGCATGTGTGCTCAATTACGAGGATCCTTATCTGCGTCCCTACGGTGAACATCTTTGCCCCGCGCGTGTAATTTGGTTTTCTTCAGGGACAGAGCTGCGCAAGGGATATTATCTCAAAGGCGATGATATCTGCCGTGCGGACGGCAGGGGAAACGTCGAGAAACTGATGAACGTGCACGATATGCAGCTGGTCGGTGTCTGCAACGCCGAGAACGTTATGGCGGCCATTGCCATCACAGAGGCGGCAGGCGTCCCGACAGATTTGATCCTCTCGGTGATCCGTGAATTTCCTCCCGTTCCCCACCGTATCGAATTCGTGGGCGAAAAGGGAGGCGTCAAATATTACAATGACTCCAAGGCGACGAATCCGGACGCAGCGATCCAGGGGATCCGCGCCATGACAGGCCCCACTGTTCTGATCGGCGGAGGCTATGACAAGAAGAACAGCTACGACGAATGGATCGAAGCCTTTGACGGAAAGGTCAAAAAGCTCGTCCTGATCGGGCAGACGAGGGACGATATTGCTGACTGTGCCCGCGCGCATGGCTTTACGGAAATTGTCTTCTGCGACACCTTCGAGGAGTGCATGAAGACCTGTACATCCCTGGCGGAACCGGGAGACGAGATCCTCCTGTCCCCTGCATGTGCGAGCTGGGGAATGTTCCCCAACTATGAAGTCCGCGGAGACATTTTCAGAGATTATGTCCGGAACCTTCCGGAATAAACAATAAACCGGAACCTTCGGGAGCAGATTGGAAAAAGTCCGCAACAGATTGCAGCCTTCGGGAGCAGACCGGAAAAAGTCCGCAACAGACTTGAGAAAGTCCGCAATAAACCGGGGCTTTCCGGATTAGAGAAGCAGAGAAGAAAGGGAAAAAGGAAGAGTTGTTCGCCAGAAAGAAGATCGGCATAAACAAAAATGCCGGAAATAACAGAAAATCGAACAGAGTACCTTCCGTCCGGGGGCAGAGAAAAGCCGGCTTCAATGACTACAGCCTCCTGTTTATTGTCCTCGTGCTGCTGGCTTTTGGTCTGGTACTTCTGTACTCCACAAGCTCCTATATCGGGGCAGTAGAAAATAATGATTCGGCATTTTACCTCAAGCGCCAGCTGCTGTTTACGATTCTGGGCCTGGGCCTGATGGCGATTGTAACCTTCATTCCGTGCAGATGGTGGAGATATCTTTCCATTCCGGGTTACTTTGCTTCAATCGGCCTGATCCTGCTGATCATTCCCTATGGAAGAGAAGTCAACGGTGCCAAGAGATGGCTGTATCTGGGTGACAAAGTGTCCCTGCAGCCTTCGGAAATGGCAAAGGTGGCAATCATCATTCTGACAGCACTGATCATCGAAAAGATGGGACGAAGGAGACTGCAGACATTCGGAGGCTTCCTTCTCCCCATGGTGCCCTCAGCCATCATTGCACTGATGCTGTGGAAGATCACCAACAACATGAGCTCGGCCCTGCTCCTGCTTGCCATCTCTTTTGGGATGCTGTTTGTTGCATGTCCTGATTATAAACGTTTTATTGCCCTGGCGGTTATGGGCGTTATAGGCTGCGCCGGGATCGTGATGTATATCATCAGGACTGCTGACCAGAACAATATGGGCTTCCGAGGCGGCCGGGTGCTGGTCTGGCTGGATCCGCAGGCTTATGCGGACGACACGGGATTCCAGACGCTTCAGGCACTTTACGCCATCGGTTCAGGCGGAATCTTCGGAAAAGGCCTGGGACAGAGTATGCAGAAAATCGTTGTCCCCGAGGCACAGAACGATATGATCTTCTCAATAATATGCGAGGAGCTTGGACTGTTCGGCGCGATTGGAATCATGGCCCTGTTCGTTCTCCTGATCTGGAGATTCGTTCTGGTGGCGGGCAATGCGGTTGACCTGTACAGCGCACTGGTCGTCACAGGCGTGATCACTCATATATCTGTGCAGGTGATTCTCAATATTGCAGTCGTGACCAACACGATTCCCAATACAGGTGTGACCCTTCCATTTATCAGTTATGGAGGATCCTCCCTGTTCTTCCTGCTGGCGGAGATCGGAATGGTGATGAGCGTTGCGCGCCAGAGTAGTAAAGCTGAAGCGGAATATCTTCAGAATGATAAAGGAAATACGGTATCATGAAAAAAACGGCGACCCTGCAAAAAAATACTGTAATAAATACGGGTATGCGCGGAATGTACGGAAGCACGGCTAATGCCCTGGACATGAACAGGGCATATGCGGGTACAGGGACGTTTGCCAAAGCGCGTACGAAGATCCATCCGAGTGAAGCCGGTGTGGTCAGCGGACGCAGAGTGCGGGTCGAAAGCCCCGAGCCTGTCCGCACTGCAGTGCGGTCTCTTGGCCGGCTGTTTACGCTGCGGGGAATCCTTGTCATGCTTGTTTCGGCACTGTCGATTGCCGCAGTTCTGATCCTCATGCTGTTCAATTTTGAGAGCGCCACAGTTCACGGAAACACAAAATACAGCCAGGAACAGATTGAGTCCTTTATCAAGCGCGGATACCTGGGAGAAAACACGTTTGTGATGGCTTTGAAGTACCATCATCGGACCGTTAAAGATATTCCTTTCGTTGACCAGATCGATATAGATATAATCACACCATCGACTGTTAGAGTCAATATAAAGGAAAAGCCCACAGACTGCTGTGTTTTCTACAACGGAAAGAATGTCTACATGTCCAGCGACGGTATGATCCAGACGGTTTCCGGAAGAGCTGTGGAAGACACGACCATGATCAATGGTGTTGTCCTGACTCATTCCAATACAGATACAAGGGCGCTTGCCAAAAACCAGCTGGGTCTGAATCTGTCGCTGGAACTGATGCGGGCAGCACAGAAATACGGCATCTGTCCAGACTCCATTGATGTAGATGAGAAGAGCAGCCTCACGGTAACGTTTGACCAGGTAAAGGTCCTTGTCGGCAAGACCGGTTATGATCAGAAGATGTTTAAAATGCACCAGATCCTTCCTTATATGGAAGGACGAAGCGGAACCATTTCCATGATCGCTTATACCGGCCTGGAAGCCACGGATTCAGAGATCGTCCTTTCTCCTAATATGTCGGAGAAAGAAGCCAGGGAAGCAGTAAAGGCACAGGAAACTGCTTCGGGAGCTGCGGGAAACACAGCGGAAGCATCTGAGACAGCGGCGGCAGCCGAAGCCGGCCAGGCGCAAGGCCCGGCTGCAGGAGCGGCGGAAACATCCGGAGCCGGAGCTCTGGATGGTGCCGGCAGTGAAGCCGGTGAGGCTGCGAAGGAAACCCTGCCTGCAGAAGGACAGGGTCAGAACGAGAGTACAGCGCCAGCAGAAAGTGCTGCAGGTCAGGAAGCGGCAGAGCCGGAAACACCGGCAGCCGGTGAAAAGGTCCAGGAAGGCACAAGCCCGGAAGCGGAAACTCCTGCCGCCGAACCCGCGGAAGGGACATCGGAAGGCCAGCTGCAAAATAACAGTCAGACCAGCCCTGCGGAAGGGAAAGGTGCTGCAGACAGAACCGGTGAAGGAACTGGAACTGACGGAGCAGCTGCACAGGCACAGACACAGTCACCTGTGGTAGAGGCCAGGCGTGCTGAATAAAGCGGAACTTAAATATTGGATTTGAAGGATTTGGACAGGATAGAACGGATCAGGGCTGATAATTAGTCGGACAATACAGAAAAACACAGATAAATTGCCAAATTATTGTCCATATATTATTGATCAAATCAAAAAACAGGTGCTTGGGAAATAGCACCTGTTTTTTGACTCTAAAGGTCAAAATCTCGCGGACAGTTATAAAACCTCTGAAATCGGCATTGATTATTCTTTTTCCAAATTGTATTATAGTTTTGGTTTTGAAATATCTTCATGGTATTTTCATGTCTAAATAGAGTGTCTGAAGATAAAAGGAAAATGAAGGAGGATGTCAACGTGCTTGAAATTAAAACAAATGATACAGAGACTGCTTGCAAGATCATCGTCGTAGGTGTTGGTGGTGCAGGAAACAACGCTGTCAACAGAATGGTGGACGTAGATATTACAGGCGTTGAGTTTATCGGCGTTAATACAGATGTCCAGGCCCTGCAGCTTTGCAGAGCTCCCAAGCTCCTGCAGATCGGCGAGAAACTTACCAAAGGTCTTGGCGCAGGCGCTAACCCCGAGGTCGGCATGAAGGCCGCTGAGGAGAGCGCAGATGAGATCGCCAATGCGATCAAGGGAGCGGATATGGTATTCGTAACCTGCGGTATGGGCGGCGGAACCGGAACCGGCGCTGCACCTGTCGTAGCCAAGCTGGCAAAGGATCAGGGAATCCTGACAGTCGGCGTTGTTACAAAGCCTTTCAGCTTTGAGGCCAGAAGCCGTATGACCCGTGCTCTGGAAGGAATTGAGAATATTAAGGAAAACGTTGATACCCTCATCGTGATCCCCAATGACAAACTGCTTGAGATCATGGACCGCAGGACCACTCTTCCCGAAGCACTGAAGAAGGCCGATGAAGTCCTTCAGCAGGCCGTTCAGGGAATCACAGACCTGATCAATGTTCCCGCGATCATCAACCTCGACTTCGCAGATGTACAGACCGTCATGCGCGAGAAGGGTGTTGCTCATATCGGTATCGGCTATGGTAAGGGCGAGACCAAGGCAACCGATGCAGTCCGTATGGCAGTTGAGAGCCCTCTGCTTGAGACAACCGTCAACGGCGCTACAGATGTGATCATCAATATCTCCGGTGATATCTCCCTGGCGGATGCTTCCGACGCTGCAAGCTTCGTTCAGGAGCAGGCCGGCGAAGATGTCAATATCATCTTCGGTGCAATGTATGATGACAGCAATACCGATGCATGCGATGTCACTGTTATTGCTACCGGAATCGGCAACAAGGATGTCATCTCCCCCAACACGATTTTCGGCACCGCTGCAGGAAGAGGCTCCAGCCCTTACGGCAGAGACCTTAAGACCGGTTATGGCGAACAGCTCCGCAATAGTGCAGGCAGCTACAATCGCTCCACAGGAAATACTGTCCGTCAGAAGAACCTTGAGATTCCCTCATTCCTGAGAACAAAGAGATGATCATACTTTCCGGCAGCTCCGGAAAGGCAGATCTGCATGGAAAAAATAATTGATTTTCCTCTTTCCTTTTCATAAAAAGGTGCTATAATAGTCAAGTCAGACAAAAGAAATGTCCGGGCTGCATAGCGGCCCGGACACATCTATGGGGACGTAGCTCAGTTGGGAGAGCGCAGCGTTCGCAACGCTGAGGTCGCGGGTTCGACTCCCGTCGTCTCCACTTTTTTATGCCCGCGTAAATACTGGATTTCGGCTGAAAGTCAGTATTTATGCGGGTTTTTTCCTTCCATATATGATTTCTGTGATTGCATATTTGCAAATAAAAATGACCTCTGTCAGGGTATCATAACCTTCTATCAGTTCCTGCTTCCTGGTTTTGACTGCAAAAAAGTCTTGCCAAGCGCGATGATCTCTTTGCGAGGATCACCATTCATGACGATTAAAAAGTTTCGGGAAGCTGGATGGTAAAATCGGGACCATCCTTTCCGAACACTTATTGCCTGCTCAGTCTGATCCGTTCAGGTCCAAAGTCTCTTCAACATACTTCTCTGCAGCGTCCTCTCTCAGGGAAAAACGCACAGCGATTCTGCTGACAATTTCCTCTGGGATAAGTCCTAACTCATCGTGGTAAAGTTTGATCGCTCCAATGATTTCTCCTTCTGCAATCCCTTCGGCTCTTCAGTACTTAACCCGCTTTTTGAAGCCTCACACGACTGTTATGAAGTCACGAGAATACGCCGGTTGTGTTTTCAAAACAGCCCCGCAGCCTGCGGTTTCTGTCTTCCATGTGCCCTGGAGGAGCGGGGACGGCCGGCACAGTTGCGGCCGGTCCTGATCATACCTGTTACATAGAACAGAAGCTCCAGAACATAGGCGGAAGAAGCGGCAAGGAAACCTGCCAGGAACAGCTCTGCGCTTCCCTGCAATACAGATGTGACAATATAAAAGACAAGCAGTACTGTGCTGAACGGATGCAGTTTCATTGTGTTTTTCATTTTCGATTTCATTATCAGGTACTCCTCTCACAGGATGATCAATTAAGGGTTTTTACTTTGTTAAGCTCTTTCATTTATGGCTTCCTGTTACCTTATGAGACAAGTATAAAAAACAAGGTGTCTGAAAAAACGGACAGCAGGATTCAAAGATCGTTTGTTAATTGCATTTTTAACTGCAAGTATTTTTCCACAACTACTCTTGAAAACTGGCAGTTACTTTTACATTCAAACAAAGAGAAAGAGAATGACGTGAATTGTGGAGGGGCAGACACAAGGGGACAGACACAAAAGGACCGTCCCTGTATGACACATTCTGTTACATATTATAGAAAAAACTGGAAGATTTCTCTAAGTGACAGAAAGGAAAACACCATTGGACACAGAACGTAGAGAACAAGAAAATGCGCACAATAAACACAGAAAGAAAGAATCCGGATTTACCGGGCAGATCGGCTTTGTCATGGCTGCTGCAGGCAGCGCGGTCGGTGTAGGAAATCTCTGGAGATTTCCTTATCTGGCAGCGAAGGACGGCGGTGGACTGTTTATTGTCATTTACCTGATCCTGGCGCTTACATTCGGTTTTACGCTCCTGACATCCGACATTGCAGTGGGAAGAAGGACCGGGAAGAATTCTATCAATGCCTATGCCGCGATGAATCCCAAGTGGAAATTTCTTGGCATTATCACCTTCCTGGTGCCTGC
>ONXK01000188.1 GCA_900321785.1 uncultured Lachnospiraceae bacterium
CCTGCCGTTTTAAGAGAGCCGGATAGATTCGGTTCGGCATTCATTTGCAGAATGAGTTCCGTATCATCGGTGCGCAGGGGTCCAACTTCCCCCTTCTGCCAGGCCGGAGAATCCTTCATGTCAATGACATCCTCCAGAAGCCTGTAGTTGTCTTCCAGACCGGCTATTTCTTTTCCGTGCAGTTCTTTTACCTGCTCTTCTACATCCCGGATATATGTATCGCTGACAAACGTTAACTGGGGTTTAAATGTCGGGTCCATACTGTCATATTCCGCATGTGTCTCGACATCCGGACTTGCCAGGGGAAGAAGTCCTGTTGCAAAAAAATTCGCCGTTGCAAGCGTTCTCTGCTTTGCATTTGCATAGATCCGGACAGCCCCTTCTTCCGGCTGGTAGTTCTCCGGAAACAGCCCGGCTTCTTCCGTCCATTTCCGAAAATACTGGCCCATCACTGTCTCAAGTGCCCCGCCTCGAAGAGAAAGCTCACTTGGATTTGAAGACCAGGAGATCCACTCGTGTGGTGTGAGTTTCTCCAGCTCGGACCCGCTGCCGCTCAATGGGGATCGGATATTGTGACGGCTCAGCACTACCACCTGCTGAAGGGTGTACCCGTCACGGGACAGAGTCTTTCGTAGATCTGTTTTTTCCTGATCGGCACGGCCTTCATCCGGCAGGGCGGCCTGTTTTTTCTCATCCACACTTGATACAGACACAGCAGCATCATTAATACTGTCTGTATTTGCATCCTGCTCCATCTCAGCTGTATATCCGGTCTGTACCTGTACCGGATCTTTCTGCGTGGCCGCAGCCTTTCCCGAGCCGCCGCAGCCGGTCAGGAGCACAGTCAGCATAAGTGCCGCGAGAAATTGTTTTTTTCCCATACTTGCCCTCCATAGTTGTGTGCCACAATCGACATATGAATAAAACTGCGCGTGCTGTCGCGCCTTCCGTGCAGGCACGCCCGTCTGTGCGGACGCCTGACTCACTGTTTTATTTTCCATCCTCCAACTTTTGACCTTTATATCATGACTTGCATAGATGCATATTTGGATTATATAACTCGCTGTGTTCATAATCAAATGATTGCATACAAAGGAAGGTCGAGCATCTCAACCGGGGCCTTTTTGCGGATACCTGGGCTGATATCTCCCTTGTTAAAAAACCTTTTATTGTCCAATTCCGAATGGTATAATGATAATGAAAATCAACCACTTCTCAATACCCGAAAGGAGAATACTATGAAGTACGAATGTGAAGTATGCGGTTATGTTTACGATCCCGCTGTCGGCGATGAAGAGAACGGCATTGCTCCCGGTACAGCATTTGAAGATCTTCCCGATGGTTGGGAATGTCCGCTCTGCAGCGCCGGAAAGGATGAGTTTAAGCCGGCCGAATAAGTAGTCCGGAATACCTGTGGCCATGGCCATGGGCAGCCGGCCGCAGACATGGATGATGAAAAAAATGGGCTGAGAATGGCAGCATTCTCAGCCCTTTTACGTCTTACTCTTTTTTAGCTTACCCTTTCATCTCCAGTATTTTTCTGGTCAGAGCAGGGCATATGATATTCAGATCTGCAACGATTCCATAATTTGCAACGCTGAAAATCGGTGCATTTGGATCTGTATTGACAGCCACAATAATGTCGGATTCCTTCATTCCGTTCACATGGGGGAGCGCACCGGAAATGCCAAAGCCGATATAAAGCCTGGGTGCAACCGTCTTGCCGGTAATGCCGATCTGATAGTCTTTTCCGATCCAGCCCTCATCTACGGCAGCCCTGCTTGCGCCGACACTGCCGCCAAGCGCGGCTGCCAGTTCATAGAGCTGGTCAAAGCCCTCCCGGCTTCCGACACCGCGGCCGCCGGCGATGATGATCTCCGCATCCTCGATGTTGGCTTTTGTCAGCTCGTCGTCCGGTGTGAATCCAAGAAGCTGTGTGAGCAGGACTCCGGCAGGCACATCGACCGTTTCCTCCACCGTCTCTCCGTTCCTGCCGACTGCAGGCTCTCCCAGCCTGAAAATACCCGGTTTGAAGGTACCGATCATGGGAGCTTCTTCAATACTGATGTTGGTGTTCAGTTTTCCGTCGTAGGACGGGCGGATCCAGAAAACACCGCTTCCTGTAATAACCACATCGGTACATTCACTTGCGATCCCGGCGTGAAGGCGTACACTTGCGGCTGCCGCCAGATCCCGCCCTTCGGTTGTTGCGCCGATCATCACGATCCTGGGTTCGTATTTTTCCGCCAGCTTCTCCAGAATATATGCCGCGCTCTCAAAGAAGAACTTCTGCCGCACTGTCAGGACCTGATCCGCGCCATATTCAAAGGCAGCCCTGGCGGCCTCCTCCGGTTCCGGATCGATGATCACGGCAACTGCCTTCTCAGAACTCCCCTCTGCCAGTTCCTTTGCTTTCTGCATCATTTCCAGACAGACTCTCTTCGGCCGGCCGTCAGACAATTCAAAAAATACCCAGATATTCTGCTTACTCATGGTTTTCCTCCTAATTCTGAGCCGCGCTTGCGGCGAAAAACCCGAGGAGAATTCCCGCATGGGATTTCTCTGATGGGATAAGGGAATTTTGGCTGCTCATTTATTTAAAAGGCAGCCTGTCCCTGCAGTATACCGACAAGTTCTGACACAGCCTCTTCCGGATCCTGGCTCGGGATCATCTGACCCTTTTCAAGCGCAGCAGGCGGGAATAATCCCAGGACCCTGGACGGGCTCTTCAGGCTTTCTGCAGGAATCTGCAGCTTCTCATTGTCCATCACTTCAATAACCAGCTTTTTAGAAGCTGTTCTGCCCTTGATCGAAGGCTTTCTCGGTGTATTGGCATCCTCTGTCACAGAGCAGACCAGGGGGAATGCGGCGGACAGTTTCTCATAGCCGGTCCCGGCCTTTCGGTCGATCGTCAGGCCGGTGTCTCCGATCTCGATCTTACAGGCATTGGTAAGAATACCGCAGCCCAGCATCGTGCCGAGTTTGCCCGGTATCTGTCCGGTCACACCGTCAATGGTACTGGCACCGCAGAAAACAGCGTCATAGGGACCTGTTGCATCGATGGCCGCTTTCAGTACGGTTGCTGTAGTCAGAGTATCCGCTCCTGAGAAAAGCCTGTCTGTCAGGCGGTACGCCGCCTTTACACCCAGGGAAGCGGCATCGCGCAGAATGCTTTCGCTGCTCTCCTGCCCCATGGTCATGGCAGTGACCTCACCGCCTTTTGCATCCGCCAGAGCCAGTGCAGCCTCAATCGCATGCCGGTCTGCCGGATTCATCATCTTGCCGACTCCGCTTCTGTCGATCGTCAGGCTCTGACGGTCGATCCTGATTTCGGAGACTACCGGAACTTCTTTTAATAATACAAGTATTTTCATGGCACCCTCTTTCAATAAGAAAACGAAATAACGACTACATGCTATATGTTATTGACTTACAAAAATCATAAACCACTTAGATACAAATCACAAGTAAAACAACAGGTTTCGGAAGCATCTGGAAGCATCCTCGTAGTCGACGTAGTTGAACCGGATCTGCACGATCTCGATCTCCGGATGCTCCATCGGCGTCATGGCAAGCTGCCGGTCCTGCGGGCCAGGGCCATGCCGATCCGACCGGCGTCGGTCACGATCATAACGTCTTTCTTCATTGTCTGTCCTTTCTGTAGATTTTCATCTGTATCATGGCTTTCTGCAACAATTCTATCAGTAAAGGCACAGGCATATTTATCATCTTTTGATGTAAGCTTCTGTACGATGTTTTCTTTCATCTTATCTGCAGTAAATCTCGATCGCCTGTGAGGTGAATTCGGCTGTCCCTTCCCCGCCATAGCTGTCGATGTTCTTTGTAAAATCACCGCCGCCGGCATACATTTTTCCGAGGCTGCTTAAGATCTTCTTCGTACAGGTATACATATGCTCTGTGATATAATCCTGCAGTTTCTTTACAAGAGCCTGCGCATCTTTGGATGAAGGTTCCGTATTCCGGATCTGCCCGAATTCTCCAAAGATATCGATCATACCCTGATATATTCTCTTGTCTTCTTCCTTTGTCCGACCTCTGGATTTTTCCTCGAATTCCTTATAGGCCGGTGTTTTTCCCCAGTATGCCTTTGCCTGAGCGGCATACTCATCTATTTTACTTGTATCAAACGCTTCAAATTTCAATTTTCTCACCCCCAACAATTTGATTCCCTTCGCAAGGTCGATCAGGTTCTCGATGTGCTCCTTTTTCAGCGTGAGAAGCTTGATCTGCTGCTCCAAAGCCTTGCTCCTGTCAAAATCCGGACGGCTGATAATTTCCTTAATATCCTTCAGGGGAAATTCTAGTTCTCTGAAGAGAAGTATCTGCTGCAGGGTCTCCAGTGCCGCATCGTTATACAGCCGGTAGCCTGCCTCCGTGTACTTCGCAGGATGAAGCAGTCCGATCTTGTCGTAATACTGCAGGGTGCGTATACTCACGCCTGTCAGTTTGCTTACTTCGTTTACTGTCATCATAGTTCATCACTCCCTCGCCTTTGGTAAAGTTACTATAAACTATGACGTAACGTAGGGGTCAATACCTTCCGGTATATTTTTGAAATATATGCAAAAGAAACTTCCACAGAGGTTGTCAAACTGTAAATTCAATCTGATTGTTTTCTATGGCAGCCACACAACTTTCATAATAACCATCACCAGTTGTTCTCGGTCCGCTGACAATATGGTAGCCATCTGTTTGAAGTAACTGAGTTATTTCATCAACACGTTCTTTACTGCCTACTGAAAATGCAATATGTATCAAGCCTGTTCGATTCAAATATTTTTCAGCATCCACCATATCCGGTTTATTCATAATTTCCAGTCTTGCGCCGTCCTCAAAAGTAATGAAATATGAGCGGAAATCCGTTTTCTTATTATGATATAAATCATTGGATTTTCCATTAAGATACTTAACAAAAAAATCTCTGGCTTTTTCCAAATCATTAACATACATTGCAACATGTTCGATTTTCACACATTCTCCTCCGCAATCAGAAGTTATAGTTTCGAAACCACCCAGGCTATCAGAACTGCCAGTATCGGAAATCCTATTAACGTAGAGACCCACTTGCCGACCAATGTCTTTCCATATATGTATGGCATCATATCTTCTGTACCGGGAATGATCCATGCCTTTGTTTTTCCTACCCAGTACCAGTCGATAAATAGTCTGTCGAATAACCCGGAGATCAGATAGATCACAGTCATCTGGACAGCAGCTGTCTTAAAGTCCGGTGCACCGTTCACAATGTAGACCATAAGCGGCACAACCAAAAGCTGTGGTACAAGAAGAGCAATAAAGGCGGTCATCCTTCTCTTATTTATCATTTCCCGCGTGGTGAGCCCCAGTTCTATTGCTTTATCCTGTACTTCTTTTTCATAAAAGAAGACCATACCAACCGGTCCGTTTGCTATGCCCACAACACATATGATCAGAGACAAAGCACATTGCGACGCCTTCTAATACAGCCATTACCATTCCTTATATTCCTTCCTCCCATCAGTTCTAAAGCTGGAAATTGCTTGCATAGTTATCTTCTATTATCCTGTTATAGTTGCCAGCTTTTTCCCTATAAAAATACCGAAAACGCAACAGCAAACACTTAATATCACATACACTCCCCCAAGAGCATACGCCTTGTTTTCAAACAGCTTATATGCCTCAAGTGAAAACGTTGAAAATGTTGTGAATCCCCCACATACACCAGTCTTCCAAAATAGGACCGTATTAGGCAATACATCTGCTTTTTTATCTGTTATTCCAACAATAAAGCCTATTAGGATTGCACCAAGAATGTTTGTCACCAATGTCAGAATCGGGAACTGTGTTTTAACCGGTATAAGACTTATCGCATATCGCGTTACCGCTCCCAATGCGCCACCTAGTGCCACAAAAACAAAACTCATTTTTCATTTCCTCTTCTCTTAACCAGCTTTCAACGAATTCATTATATAACAGCTCGGCAAATACCGATTGTCAGCCCAGAAGCGCTTTTATTGTTTGCTCGTAATCAGAATCGATTAGCACGACCTGTTCCCCGGCATTCTGAAATCCGTCGACGGTACTTCTGTTGTCTTCTATAAGACCATCTATCGTACAGTCTGCA
>ONXK01000077.1 GCA_900321785.1 uncultured Lachnospiraceae bacterium
ACCTTGCACGAATCCGAATGTAATCATATAATGTGAATAAACAGCGAGTCAAGCGGACTCAAATGACGAGCTTGCTCGGTCATTTGAGGACATTTGACGAGCGTCCAAGCACGAGGACGGAGCCGTTTTTTAAACGTGCGGAGTCCGAGTGATTGGAGCGATGCGTGAGCGCCCGTGGCGCGGAGCAGCGCGTCGTTTATTCACATTTGTCTGCTCTCTGCTGCTTACATCTCGAAACAGCGAGTCAAGCGGACTCAAATGACGAGCTTGCTCGGTCATTTGAGGACATTTGACGCAGACCGCTCGCGGTCTGTTGCGTCCGTAAGCACGAGGGGAGTCCGAGTGATTGGAGCGATGCGTGAGTGCGTACCGCGCGTAGCAGCGCGTCGTTTATTTATATATAATTCGGAATGAAAAGGATATAGCATGAAAATCATTACAAATACTGCTTCTTCTCTCACAAAGGAGGAAGGGGAGAAGCTGGGTATTTCTGTCATTCCTGTATCGGTATCGCTGGGTGGTAAATCTCTACGAGATTATATAGACATTGATTCCGAAGAATATGTGCAGCTTCTCCACGGAGATGAAATGCCGGTTTCCTCTCAGCCCGCAGTCGGCGATATGATGGAACAGCTGGAAGGTATTGATGAAGAGGCAGTCATGCTGACTGTCGCAGACGGTCTTTCCGGTGAATTCAGCACCGCCGTAGGACTCGCCAACAGCCTGCCGAACAGGGAGAATATTTATGTGATCAATTCACGTTCTCTGGCAGGTCCTCTTCGCTACATGGCCGTCAAGGCGGCAAAGCTTCGCGATCAGGGTATCAGCACAAGAGAGATCGTATCTCAGCTCAGGGTGCTGGCCCAGTCAAACATTTCTTACGTGATCCCTGCCGATTTCAATTATCTTCGCAAGAGTGGGAGGATCACCAATCTGACATCCAAGATCGGTAGTGCTCTGCATCTTCTGCCTGTGCTGACTCAGACAGAGGACCGAAGGCGGATCTCCCTGATGACGGTTCGCAGAACCTGGAAAGCAGCTGTCAGCACGATCATCTCCAGTCTGAAAGATAAGGGGGTAGACGAACGCTGCCTGATCACGATCGCCTATGCGGATAAAAGAGATCTGGCTGTCAAAGTACGCAGACAGATCCAGGAGAGTTTTCCTCAGGTGGAAAGCGAAATGCTGCAGCTCTCCCCTTCTCTGATCACCCATGGCGGCCCGGGCTGTATTGTCGTACAGGCCATCCGCAAATGATGGTAAAGGAATTTCTTTTGTAACAGTAAAGCTGTCTGCTGAAGGAGGCTTTGATGAAACTCTTGCTCGTTATTATTCTGGGCTATCTGGTTGGATCGATACCCTTTGCCCTGGTGATCGGTAAGGTGTTCTACAAAACAGATGTCAGGCAGTACGGAAGCGGCAATCTGGGCGGCGGCAACACAGGGCGTGTCCTGGGCAAAAAGGCAGGACTCGCAACCATGGCTCTGGATCTTCTCAAGGTATCCTTTGTCATTCTGTTTGCCAGGCTGATCGGAGGAAATGATACAGTGACAGCGGCGGGTGCTCTGGCAGCCGGAATCGGCCACTGCTTCCCACTCTACGCCGGTTTCAAGGGCGGAAAAGCGGTAGCTGCCATGTACGGCTATCTCTTTGGCCTGTTTGCTTTCGCCGGCCGCAGTCCTACGTATTTTTTTCTCCCGCTGGTCGTTTTCCTGATCGTGATCATCCTGACCCGGATCATCTCTCTGTCCAGCATCATTTCCGCCGTTATTGTCACCATATACGTTTGCACCCGGCCGGAATCTATGCCGATCAAGATTGTTCAGATCATTTTTGCCCTGCTCATCATTATAAGGCACCGCTCAAATATCGTCCGCCTGGTCAATCACAGCGAAAACAAGGTCACCTGGGTCCCCAAGCTATAAACTCTGTATTCAAAAAGATCTTTCCTGTCACATCTGCTGTTGACAGGAAAGATCTTTTTTTACTTAAAACATATCGGAGCACTTCTGTGCGCAGGCATTGGCATACCGTTTTTATGGGAAATACAGTTGAATAGAGTTTTTATGCCCCGTTTACATGGCCGGAAGATACGCCGCCAGGACAGCAAGGAGTACGGAAGGCAGCATATTGGCTACACGGATTTTTTTGCCCCAGACCAGGTTGATCCCGACACAGAAGATCAGAATGGAGCCGACCAGTGAGAGGTTGGCGATGGCCGTCTGCGTCATAAAGGGTGCGATCAGTGTGGACAGGAGGGTGATGCCCCCTTCAAACAGAAAGATGGGGATTGCGGAGAAGGCGCATCCCTTGCCCATGGAGGATGTCATTACAGCAATGATGATAAAATCCAGAACCGATTTCACGGCCAGGGTCGAATAATCACCCATGACTCCGTCCTGTATCGCGCCGACAATTGCCATAGCCCCTATACAGACGGTCAGGGAGCTGGTCACGAAAGCATCCACAAAGCGGACATCCTTTGCGTTGCCGGTCCTGATCTTGAGCCAGGCGCCGAAGCGCTCAAATCCGTCCTCAATTCGCAGGAGTTCTCCGATGACAGTGCCGATTGCAAGGCACAGCACAATAAACATGGAACGACCGCTGGTAATAGACGCTCCTTTTCCGGTTTCCTCCATAGTGATCTGCAGCATGCCTTCCATGGCTCCTGCGATGGCGATAAAAAGAACACTGATGCCGCAGACCTTACAGATTGCATCCTGCTGTTCTTCTTTAAAAAGGCGGCCTGCAAAGTGGCCTGCCACTCCGCCGCCGACTACTGCCAGTGTATTGATCAAAGTTCCTGTTCCGGGCATTTTTTCACTTCCAATCTGTGGGTATTACCGTTTTGGGCCGGGCGCGCAGGCATTCCTGCGTCCGGCCATAGACAGGGAAAGACTGTCATGGTGCCTTTATATCTGCCCGAACATTATACAGCAGAAAACACCTGTGAACAATTTGTGTTTTTTTAAAAATAGCAGCGAAATATCTGTTATTTTAAGTTTCAGTTAAAGTAGACGTGATAAAACATTATCATCGATGGTGTAAAGATCAAAAGTTCGTAAAGGGACCCACGTCTCATCAAGTTACACAAACGCCCTGGGTACGCTCTCGCTCTACCCGCGCTGGCAGCGGTACTAAGGCCGCCAAAAATCAGCGGCCAGGTACCGGCCGCTCGCCAAGGCCCTTCGGCTGTTTGTGCAGCTTGACGAGACTCAGAGTCATCATATACTTACTCAAAATCTTAGTATATAAAAGAAAAGAAAAAAGAAAAGGAGATCATCATGACAAAGAAAAGACTTATCACCGCATCCATCTGTGCTGTCCTTCTCAGCGCAATGACTGCGTTTCATGCATATATTGATACATCGACCGCCTCTGCAGCCGAGCTCAATGCAGGTACACAGACCAGCATCTCCCGGGAGGTCGAAGGGGTAACAGGAGCCACAGAATCCAATACAGAGTCTTCTGATAAGGACAGTGCATCCGGGACATCTGATTCTGCATCAGGATCGTCCGTTCCCGCATCCGGCAGCAGCGCCATCGACACATCCGATCTGTTTTCCAGCCGTGATCTGGAACAGACGGCGGACCTCAGTGAGGCAAAAACGGTCACTGTAAGCGACGGCGAGACCTGTACGATCAAGACAGAGGGCGTCTACGTGATCAAAGGAAGCGCCTCCAATGCGCAGATCCTGGTCACAGCCGGCGATGAGGATAAGGTCCAGCTGGTGCTTGACGGTGTTTCGATCACAAATGACAGCACTCCCTGCATTTATGTACAGAGTGCGGATAAGGTCTTTGTCACAACGACTGACTCCGAAAACACCCTTACCGTCTCAGGAACATTCACAGCAGACGGCGATACCAACACAGACGCTGTCATCTTCTCCAGAGATGATCTGGTCATGAACGGTACGGGCACCCTCAATATAAACTCCTCCGACAACGGCATCAGCAGCAAGGATGATCTCAAGGTGACAGGCGGTACGATCAACATCACCTGCACCTCGGACGCTCTGGAAGCCAATGATTCCATCCTGATCGCGGACGGTACGATCAATATCACGTCGGACAAGGACGGCCTGCATGCGGAAAATGATGAAGATTCCACTGTCGGATATGTCTATATCGCAGGCGGAAAGCTCACTGTTAAGGCAGGAGACGACGCCATCCATGCAACAACCATTGCCCAGATCGACGGCGGCACGGTCGATCTGACAGGCGCGGAAGGCATCGAAGGCACCTACATTCAGATCAATGACGGAGAAATCAGCATCTCGGCCAGCGACGACGGCATCAATGCCGGCCAGAAGTCCAATATCACGACACCCACTGTCGAAGTCAACGGCGGCACGATCACCATCGTCATGGGTTCGGGCGACACGGACGGTGTCGATTCCAACGGCAATCTGATTTTAAATGGCGGCACGCTGGACATCACCGCACAGAGTCCTTTCGACTATGACGGTACAGCGCAGAATAACGGAACGACCCTCATTGTCAACGGCACCGAGACCGACAGCATCACCAATCAGATGATGGGCGGTCACGGCGGCATGGGCGGCGGCATGGATGGCGGTATGGGCGGTCACGGCGGTATGGGCGGCCACGGCGGCATGAACCGGGGCGGCTTCTAAAATACATACAAACCAAAGTACATACGAGCCAAAATACATACAGACTAAAGTACATATCAACCAAAGTACAGACGGACCAAAGTACATATCAACCAAAGTACATATCAACCAAAACGGTTCCGGGGATTTCTCCCCGGAACCGTTTTTACGTTCGGTATAGCAGCAAAGAAGAACGCTTCGTTCATCTGCTCCGTTCATCCTTCCTCTGCAGGCTGTTCATCTTCCGCAGTGGGCTCTTCCTCTGTGGGCGTCTCTTCCCCGGCAGATTCTTCGACCTCTTTGCTCTCTGTTTCTTCAACATCCGCAGGATCTGCCGCCTCTTCAGATGCGGCATGGTCTTCAGATTCATCCTGTGCAGAGGGATCCTGTGATTCTTCCTGCGTTTCTTCTTGTGTTTCTGCAGGAGTCTTCTCATCTGCAGATGTCTCCTCTTCTGCAGAAGCAGAGGAATCTGCAGCAGGTGCGTCTGTGACCTGCGCATCTTTACTTACAGCCTTCAGCTCGATTCCTTCCGCAGGATTGGATGTGTCTCCGTATTTTTCATCGAAGGCCTCCATCGTCAGGGTCTCTCCTGTCGGACTGATGTGGTCCATACTGCCGTACAGCGCTTCGTCGTAGACATATTCCTCGAGGATCTCCAGCCCTGTACCGCCTTTAGCTATGGCACAGATGACCTCTCCGCCGGCTGCGGCACCGCCGCTTCCATGTACGCGGAAGGTATTGTCGGGAAGAAGGTAGAGATCCACTCTGTAAGCAAGCGTGACCGGTCCTGTGAAGAGCCGCACAGCCCTCTTTCCGTCAAAGCTGTAGATCTCGCGGACCTGTTTGAATTCATCGCCGTGTGCAAGAACGATCACAAGCTCAGGTGTGCCGTCCTCATTGTAATCCCGCAGTCCGTAGAGAAGGTCTGCGCCGTCCTCATCTGTGAAACAGTCAAGGATCAGTTCATAATTGATCCAATCCTTCACTTCCTGTCCGGAAGCGTCTCCTCCGTCCCTGTAGGCCCCCTGATCGTAAGCAGTACGGAAGGTGTCTTTGTCCTGGGTGAGAAGATCTGCATAGGCATGAATGATATCCGTATAGGCTTCATACATATCGGAAGCCGGATCCAGATATACAGGTTTATAGGTATCCTTTACAGAAGGCATCTGCTCGGTCTTCTCCCCGGAACTGTCCCCAGTGGAAGCAGAAGGGCTCTGCTCCTGATCGGATGCAGCCTGATCGGATGCGGTATTTTTCTGTTCGGAAGAAGTCTCCGGAGCAGTGGCTGAAGGGGAATCGGAGACAGCTTCGTCTTTGCCTGCAGCAATGTTTCCGGAAAACGCTCCGGGCTCTGCGGCATTTACGTTTTTACCTCTGCCGGCATCCGAGACCAGATTTTCATCCGGACTGCCTGCACCGCCTTCCACATCATTCTGCTCATTTCCCGACTGAATGCTGGCGCTTTTGTCCAGTCCGGATGTGTTGACGCCGTCATCCAGGTCTCTGTTATTCTTTGTATCTTCCGGTCTCTTTCCGGAAAGTGCGTTGGTATCTTCTGTCTTCGAAGCGGAGTTGCTGCTGCTTTTTGCGGCAGAGGATGTTCCTGTTTTTGATGCGTCGGTATCGGATTTCTGCTGTGCCCCGTTCCCGGCAGTCTGCCCCTTATTCTTTTCTGCAGTCTTTGCCGTCTGCTGCTGAGACGTGTTCATTTGGGCCTGCTGCAGCTGGCGGACATGATACCAGAGACTGCTGCCGTTTGTGACAGTGTAATTGTCATTCTGCCAGCAGAAAAGATCTTCTCCCTCGAAATTGAAAGTGACATACTTATCATTTCTGAGACGGAAGGTAATGCGGTGGTAACTGTCGGTAACGCTCGTGTCGCTCTTATTTCCGACCGTCATCTTTGCCAGCTCTTCATAGAGTTCCCTGATGACAGTCTGGTCGGTGACTTTGACTTCCGGACGGGATCCTCCCTGATCGTAGAGAGCGCTGCACTCGATGGGGACATCTCCTTTTTCCATGTCTTCGCGGAGTCTGGCAAAGCCGCTGTCATTCTGGAAATTGAGAATGGAATCCTCCGGAATTTCCGTCTGCTCTTTCCCGGCAGGCTGATTGCTGTCGGCAGCCTTGCCGGATGTATTCTCCTGAACCGTCTGGTTTTCTTCTGATGAGGCGGGTTTTTTGCCGCCCCCGAGACCGCAGGCAGTAAGCATGCACAGCATGAGGAGGCCTGCTGTCAGAATCCTTACTTTCTTTCTGTTTTTATTGTCGTTCATATATGTCACCTCTCTGGTGTAAAGAATTGCTGCTATCTGATACTACTGTAGAATTCTATGCTTCACCGGTTACAGAGTTGACAAAAACGTCCGGCAGGAAGGTTGCTGATCACGATTCCGCCAAGTACCATTGCGATCCCGATGATCTCGTAAATATTCAGGATCTCGTGGTAGACCAGCGCTCCGATGGCGGTCGCCACTACGGGTTCGATCGAGGCGATGATGGAAGCGCGGCCATTATCGACACTCTGCAGTCCGCGGGTATAGAGAAGATAGGGAAGGACTGTGGTGAAAACGCCGTAGAGCACGATCAGACCGGTCTGAGACGGAGAACTTGTCAGAGCCCGTCCGACATTTTTCAGAGAAATGAAAGGGATCGTCCCGACCGAAGCAAACAAAAAAGTATAAAAAGAGATGGTAAGGCTCCTGTAGCCCCTGTCAAGGGCGAAGCGCCCGAAGATGGAATAGAGGGCATAGCCAAGCCCTGCGCCGAGGCCGGTGATAAAACCGGTCAGTGTCAGCGAACTGTCTCCGCTTAAAAGGCCGCTCACACAGACACAGCCTGCAAAGGTCATCAAAAGAGCAATGAGCTTCCTGCCTGTGATCTTTTCCGAAAAAAGGAAGGCAGACAGTACGATTGATCGTCGTAAAATAGCAAATATTAAAAAAGACAATGCTGAGGAGTCCTGTTCCCAAAAAGCACCAGAGATCCTTTAGGCGAATTCGAAAAAGGCTCCTGTCATAAACCGCCAGGTAAGCCAGAAGGCAGACGGCGGTCACGATCGCACGCAGAAAGACGATCTCTGCATTGGAACATCCTGTCTTTCCCAGTACACGTACAAAGAGCCCCATGCTTCCCCACATGGATCCGGCCGTCAGTATCAACAGCGGCGCAAAACGGTCCGCCGCGCTTTTTTGCTGCATAAGAATATCTCCTGATGAGTGGAACGTTACAAGTCACACCCGCACCAAACTCTTTGCTGTCTGGTGCGGTGCCTGCAGCCCTGACTGGGCTCAAGGGCCTTTTCCATTGGCTGAAGGCCAATTTGGAATGGAAAACGCCCCGTTACCGGTCACGATGTGACCGGTAACGGGGGAATTGTTATGGTTCACGATTCCGGTTTCAGGCATATCGTCCTGATCATTTTCAGCCTGTATGGGCACGTTTGATCAGGCGCTGCATCTTCTGAAGCAGGGTCTCCGGCATCTCAAAACCGGATACAGATTTCTGCTCTTGCATGGCCAGCCAGCTCCTGTAGGCCATGATCCCTGCCACTGTTTTGGCATCCTGGATCTCACCTGCGAAGATGCGGCTGCAGAGTTCGTCGAGGGACATGCTGCAGAGTTCGATCTCCTCCGCTTCATCCAGATGCTGGCTGCTGATTTTTTCCAGGTCCCTCGCCAGATAAATATCCGTAGATTCATTGCACCAGGCAACGGCGGTCAGGATATGCGCCAGCTTTGTCATCCTGCCGGGACGATAGCCGGTCTCCTCTTCCAGTTCGCGGGCCGCGGTTACAGCAGGATCCTCACCGGAGGAATCTCTTGCTCCAGCGGGCAGTTCCAGTGTCTCACGGTCGATGGCGGGGCGGAACTGGCGGATCAGAAGGATCCTGCCGTCCGGCAGCACCGGTACTGTGCAGGCGCCGCCCCCTTTTTTGTGGTGGACATAGTCCCAGGTCTGTTCCTGCCCGTCCGGCAGTACCATGGCATCTCTGTAGAATTCCAGAACGGCGCCGGAGCATGCAAGTTCCCGTCCTGTCCTGTGGAGTTTATGTTCCATTTCTTCCCTCCCGGTTGATTCTTCATCGAGCAATACCCCTGACCTCAGTCGCGGGATACACGCGCAAGCCCTGCAGCCTTTTTGCGGCTGACCGCCGCCAGTTTGTCAAGTGACATACTGTGGGACGCCTTAAAGAGCAGAGCCGTACCCGGTACAGTGATCTCCTCAACCGCCTGCACAGCGGATTCCCGGTCGGGATAGGACCGCACATCGACAAGTCCCCTGCGTTTTGCCTCATCGGCCATATCTTCAGAAAGCTTTCCGATCGTGATCAGTGTGTCCAGGCCGGCCTGCGCCGCTGCGGCGCCGACTTCCCTGTGAAGCTGCCGGGCAAAGTCACCCTGTTCCAGCATATCTCCCAGTACAGCTGCTTTTCTGGCAGTAGGCAGGCAGGTCAGAACCTGCAGAGAGGATTTCATGGAATCCGGGCTGGCATTATAGGTATCGTCAAACAGAAGGATATCCCCGTATTTTTCACAGGCCATACGCTGTCCCGTGAAATCGGAGATTCCCTCACGTATCTCTTCGGGCGTCATTCCCATGAGATCTCCGACACCGGCCGCAATGGAGGCGGGATAGATCAGGTGCATCCCCGCCGCAGGGATCCGTACCTTCAGAGTCTCCCGTCCTTCCGGCATCCGGATCGTGCAGACCGTAGACATTTCCGCCCGGAAGGCATCTGACTCCACGCCGGAAATCTCAACATGCGCATCCACCACACGATAGGTGCACAGGTCATTTGTGCCGGCATAATAAATCCTGTGTTTTGCCGACAGGGAAGGATCCCCGGCGATCCGGGGCAGGAAATCGTCATCTCCGCACAGGATTGCCTGTGATCCGGACGGCATTCCCTCAAAGATCTCTTTTTTTGCAAGATAAATATTCTCGCGGCTGCCCAGGTTTCCGATGTGGGCCGTCCCGATATTGGTGATCACAGCGATATCCGGCGCCGCAATCTGAGAAAGGCGGCGGATCTCTCCGGGATGGTTCATGCCCATCTCCAGCACCATGACCCGGTCCTGGGCCGAAAGTCCGAAAATGGTCATCGGAAGGCCGATATCATTGTTAAAATTTCCGGAAGTCGCATGGACCTTGAAGCGTCTGGATAGAACAGAAGTCACCATTTCACGGCAGGTGGTCTTGCCGACGCTTCCGGTTATACCGACAACTTTCACCTTGTACTTCTTGCGGTAAAAAGCGGCCAGGTCCCCGAGCGCCCGCCTGGTGTCCTTGACCAGTACATAGAATTTCCCGGGAAGAAGCTCGTCAGGCTCTTTACTGATCACACAGCCTGCGGCGCCCTGTTTAAGAGAGGCGTCCACATAGGCATGTCCGTCAAAGCGTTCTCCGCTGAGGGCAAAAAAGACACAGTCCCGAGTGATCTTACGGCTGTCCGTGACGACTGACAGGATCTCTGTGTTGAGGCTATCCGCTGCTGCGTCCTCTTCTTTTTTATCCGGTGCAGAGAGAAGCCGTCCTCCGGTCGCCTTTACCAGCTCATAAAGATATAGTTTTTCCATTTCCATCCTCCGTCAAATACCATCATATAGGCAGGCACAGACTGCAGGGCATCATTTTTTTCCGCGCAGTTTCAGTCCGTCTTCCACGATCTTTTCACACAGATCCTCATAACCGATCCCAACGGCTGCAGCCTCCTGGGGGACCAGACTCGTCTGTGTCATGCCGGGAAGGGTATTGACTTCAATGAACCAGACCTTGTCTTCCCTGTCGATCATGAAATCGCAGCGGGAATAGGTCGAAAGACCCATGATCTCATGGACCTGCAGGGCGATCATGCCCATCTCCTTCTCAATCTCCGGTTTGACGCGTCCGGGGCAGATCTCCTCGGTGGCACCGGCCTTGTACTTATTGGAATAATCATAGAAATTGATCTTGGGAACGATCTCCACAGAGGGAAGTGCCTGACCGCAGAGTGTGCCGCAGGTAAACTCACGGCCGTCAATATACTGCTCTGTCATAAAGGCATTTCCGAAGGAGAGGCATTCGCGGACCGCATTTGCCAGATCCTCCTTGCGATGCACGATATATACGCCTACGGATGATCCGCCGTCCGGTGTCTTGACGACGCAGGGCACAGCTGTCTGACGGCATACGGAACGGATAAACCTGTCCATCTCATCCGTCTTGCCGGTATGTTTTGTCCCCTCCCCGCGGATGAACTCCCAGCGGCGGAAGGCAGGTGTGCGCACGCCGCGGGGGCCGACGATCATCTTGGTGATCATCTTGTCCATGGCCATGGCGGCACCCAGATGTCCGGAACCTGTGTAAGGAATTCCCAGCATATCAAAGGCTGCCTGTACGCTGCCGTCCTCGCCGTTTTTGCCGTGCAGAGCGATAAATACGATATCTGCCGCCGAACAGAGTTCGATGACGTGTTTTCCGAATTTTGACGGGCTCTGCCATTTGCGCGATCTTTTCACAGCCTCCAGATCAGGAGCCTGGCCGTCAAAGGTCAAAGGAGTCTTCGCCATCGCCTGCCTCGTCAAAGCCCATGTATAAATCCGCAAGCACTGCTTTGTGTCCTCTGCTCCGAAGGGCGGAACAGACACGGGACCCTGTCAAAAAAGAAATATTTCTTTCCGTGCTGAGTCCTCCGCACAGAACTACAATTTTTAACTGTTTCAAGAAGTTTTCCTCCGGTAGGAAAAACCGCAGGAACCGACTGTGACAGCCGGACCTGCGGCCCTCTTACTACTGTTTCATGATCATTAATTGATTACTATTTATTCTGCTGTTGTAGTCGCAGCCTTTCTGCGGCGGCGCTTTGCGGGGAGCTTGACCTTGTCAAGGTGCCAGATGTCATCGACGTACTCCTGGATGG
>ONXK01000224.1 GCA_900321785.1 uncultured Lachnospiraceae bacterium
TCAGCGTCCATGACAACAGCGCCTGCGGCGCCGATCGCAGGCCCGTGGGGCCAGGCAGGATCAAGATTTGTCTGAACAGCCTGTGCCTTGTTTCTGGCTAATTCGGCAGCATAATCCTCAAAACCCTCCTCCGTATAGATTCCGTCATCTTCAACCTTTGCAGCTGCTGTAACAGGCAGTCCGGCAAGAGTGAGTGACAAAAGAAGGGCAGAGGCAGTCAGTATTTTCTTTTTTATAATTAATTTTTTAAAGAGCATATCCTGTTTCCATTTTGTCTGTATAACATATAGGGCGGCAATTCCCTGCAGCCGGTGCGCGTATGGCCTGTAATCGGCAAAAAAACCGGGACCGCCTTTACATTACGCACGGCGGCGAAGGATATATTTACAGATTTTGTTTCCTTTTTTGGAAAACTTCTCTTCATATTCTGTCATAATATTGCCAATGCTCATCACGGGGTCGTTGTGCAGATCATAAGTGATCTGTGCGATCTCAAATACGCTCTGGCCGACTTCTTCCACAGCAAAGTCAAACAGTCCTCTGTTATCTGTTTTAAACTCGATCGTTCCGCCCTGTACAAGGATCAGGTCATAGCGGCGCAGATATTCGGAAGAAGGAAGGCGCCTTCTGGCGTGCCGTTCTTTCGGCCACGGATCGGAAAAATTGAGATAGATCTTGTCGATCTCTCCCTCTGCAAAATAGGTGTTGATGAGTTCGGCGTCTCCGCGGATAAAAATAAGGTTTTTCAGTTCGAGTTCCTGCTGCTTCTCAAGGCAGCGAAGAAGTACGCTTGAATACTTTTCGATTCCGATATAGTTGATCTCCGGATGCTCCTGTGCCAGCTGCATGATGAAGCGGCCTTTGCCGGTACCGATTTCAAGATGGAGAGGGTGATCATTTCCAAAAAAAGATTTCCACTTTCCGCAGTACTCCTCAGGTTTATGTACGACCCAGGGGCTTGCCGCGATCATATCGCGGGCGCCGGGTATATTTCTTAAACGCATATATTGTTTTGTCCTTTACTTTATTTATACATTAGTTCCATGACGTGGCGCCACAATTGACGTATGATGAACGCGAGACCATGGCCACAAGTAAAAACATGCTTTCATGTGAAAAGCATCGCATTTCATTGTACCACATTTTACAGGCTATGTTATAATCGTTTCATAGTTTTTTCGATAAGCTTATAAGAGGCAAAATTGATAAAGAGGGTAGGATGATAAGAAAGTTACGATATGTTTCTTTTCTTCTTTTGTCTGCTGTCTGTATGATGGTTTCCTGTACGGGTAATAAGACAGGTCATTCAAATATTGAAATCCGGATCAAGGAAATGAATACGGAAAACGGAGCGGTCATACAAATTCCGGAATTTGTTTCCGATTCAGAAGAAATACAGAAAAATCTTCGTGATCTGGAAAAAGAGACAAAAGATCTTGAAAAGATTGTTGAAAAAGAACAGAAAAAAGGAAATGAAATAGAGATGCGCTGTTATACAGGAGGATCTGAGAACTATCCTCAGGTGACAGTGGTCTGCTTTACTGAGGAGGAAAACAGCCGTCTCTATAATCTGGTAACACTGGCCGCGGACAGCAGGGCAGGTGAAGCGATCACCTGTAAAGAAGCGCTTGAGAGAACGGAAATGACAGGCGTGGACCTCAGCCTCAGTGTAGGAAAACTGGCACAGGAATCCGGTATCCGGGGTGAACTGGCCTCGACGGAAATGCAGGGTTTTAAGCTGGATGAAAGCGGAAATGTCGAAGAAATATATATGAAACTGACTATGACGATCGAAGAGGAGGAAGAGGATATCACAGAGGAACACTTCTTCTCATATGTGCTCAGGGATGAGAAGCTGATCAAGCTTTCGGACAAAGGCTATGACGTACCATAGGAATGAATGGAGCGATGCGCGAGAGCGGGACGCGCGAAGCAGCGCCTGGTTTTCATCATACATGTTTGCGGGCATCTACCCATGGCCAAAAGTATAAACAAAGGCAGGAATCGCACGGATTCCTGCCTTTATTTTTCAGATTATTTTTTTCGGATCACTTAGTACTTTATTACTTATTACTTGTAGGCATTTCATTCTCTGCAGCGACCAGGAAGGCAGCGCCGTACTGTTCGCGGAGTTTGGGCTTTTCAATCTTTCCGGTAGGATTTCTGGGAACATCTGCAAAGATGATCTTACGAGGTCTCTTGTAGCGGGGAAGCTTACGGCAGTAATTGTTTACCTGTTCTTCTGTGCAGGTAAAGCCTTCCTTGAGCTGGATGATCGCAGCAGCGATCTCACCAAGACGCTTGTCAGGCAGTCCGATAACGGCAACGTCATTGATCGGCTCAAAGGCATGCAGGAAGTCTTCAATCTGTACGGGATAGATATTCTCACCGCCGGTAATGATGACATCCTTTTTGCGGTCGACAAGGTAGTAGAAGCCGTCCTCGTCCTGCATTGCCATGTCTCCGGTGTAGAGCCAGCGGTCATCATCCAGGACCTCTTTGGTGGCAGTCGGATTGTTGTAGTAGCAGATCATGACGCCGGGGCCTTTGACTGCGAGCTCGCCGACTTCACCCTGCTTGACGGTATTGCGGTTTTCGTCCACGATGCGGCATTCCCACTTATATCCGGGGATACCGATGGCGCCGACTTTGTGGATATTTTCCACACCCAGATGTACACAGCCGGGTCCCAGAGACTCGGACAGACCGTAGTTGGTGTCGTATTTGTGATTCGGGAAGTAATCCATCCAGTGCTTGATCATCGAAGGCGGAACAGGCTGTGCGCCGATATGCATCAGTCTCCACTGATCGAGTTCATAGTCCGCCAGGGAGACAGAGCCGTTGTCGATCGCGTCGAGGATATCCTGTGCCCAGGGGACCAGGAGCCAGACTACAGTACAGTGCTCTTTGGATACAGCGTCCAGAATGATCTCCGGTGTCGTACCGCGCAGCAGGACTGCCTTTCCTCCGGATACCAGGGAACCGAACCAGTGCATCTTGGCGCCTGTGTGATAGAGCGGAGGAATGCA
>ONXK01000041.1 GCA_900321785.1 uncultured Lachnospiraceae bacterium
TGTCCGGTATCCGGGTCTGTATAAAAATGCAAAAGGGAGCTCCAAAAAGCAGCTCAGGGGACGATGTCTTCTTTCGTCTCTCCCGGCTCCAGGAGCCATGCATCCATCCCGTGCATGATCCTTTTCTCTACGGGCGGAAGCTGCATGTAATCGTGATACAGTCCGCGCAGGTAATGATCGTAGTTGGAAGGTGCGTTCATCATCCTTCCTTCAAAGGGAACCTTGACGGGGATCATGAATTTCCTGCGGGACATGCGCTCTCTGGGTCCATAGCCCCACATAATGCAGCCCACATAGGGTGTGCTGTCGTAGGGAATGGACATGGACAGATCGTCGATCTTCTTGAGGAGCCTGGGCATGGGCATAGCCACCTTGAGTCCGGCGATCACGGCCGGCTTCAGGACCTTTTTGAGCAGGGTCTTTCCCTCACCCTTTTTTGCAAGCTTTATAAAAATCAGCTTGCGGAGACGAAGGGATTTCTCATAGATACGGCGGTTCTCTTTTTTGTCCTCGGGATTTCCGTCGATCGGGAAAATATCCATCCAGATCTGGTTGACATTTGTTTCATTGTCATAATAAGGAAAATCGACAAAGGTGCGGGTGTCGACCAGCTTGATAAAGGGATAATTCAGACTCCCGTCCCGGTAGCTTTTGAACTCCATATAGTCCGGAAAACCGGTCAGATCCAGATCCTCCGGATGGAAAAGGCGTTCATAATCGGGCCTGGGCATCATGACATCAATATCATCATCCCACGGGATAAAGCCCTGGTGCCTGATAGCGCCGAGCAGGGTTCCGCCGCCCAGGGTAAAATAAATATCATTTTGTTCGCAAAGTTTTGTAAAAGCGTCCAGGAGCTCCAGCTCCAGGCCGCGGATCTCATCCAGTGTAAGTTTTTTCATCTTATTAATCTTTTTATCTTTCTGCGGTTGCAAAAGTGTGTCGATTCTCACCTGTCAGGCCGGAAAAGAGGAAGTTTTCCAACTTTATTTATACCTCTGTCTGCGGCTGCAGGAGCGCGCCGTTTCTTTACCTGTATGGCCGGAAATGAGGCAGCTTTCCTGATCTTTTATTTCCTGGTCGGCGGCAGCAGAAGTGTTTCCAGCCTTTTTACCTCTGCCGCGCTATTGTATCCCTTTTGCGTAAAGTCTTCAAGAAGCAGTTCATACATGGGGTCATCTTCAGTGAGAGGTCTGGCATCCATGCTGTTTCGCATCAGTATGATCTCATTGGCCCACTGGTCGGGTCCCTTGTCAAGCGGATAGAAACGAAGGCGGTCTGTGACGGCTATATCGTCGGGGATCACATCCGCGGATGCAAGTGTAGGGAGGCCTGAAGCCTGTCCCTCGAGTCCCGCGATGCCGAGTCCTTCGAAAACGGACGGGAAGAGGAAAAAGTCGGAGGCGGCCAGCCAGCCGGGGATGTCGGTCACCACACCTGCAAAATACACTTCGTTCTCCACACCCTTTTCCTTTGCGTGCGCACGCAGCATGTCCTCGTCCTCGCCCTGTCCGACTAAGACAAGTCGTGCGTCCGGCATTTCCGGAACCAGTTCCGCCATAATGTCAATGGCAAATTTCTGGTTTTTCTGGAAATGAAGACGCCCGATGCAAATGATGATATATTTGTCGGACCAGTCGGCTTCTCCGCCGGCCTGTCTGCGGAATTCTTCTCTTCTTGCGATTCCGCTGCGGATCTTTTCCACATCGATCGCGTTGCGGATGATAACAGCGGGATGGCGGAGTTCTCCCCTGCCGCCCTTTCCTGCATAGAACCATTTGGCCGCATACTCTGAACAGGCCCAGAAATCTGTGGCGTATCTGCCGACAGCGTCTCTGTTTGCCTCATGCAGCATGCCGCGCAGTCTGGAATCCATATTCTGAGCATTATGGCTGTGGATGATCCTCTTGGGGATACCGTATTTTTTTGCCATCTTCAGATAGTCAATGTTGGCAAGGCTGTTGACATTGACCCAGATGGCCTGATATTCATGGGCATGTCTGGCAAAAAACGACTCGAGCTCTTTTCGGAAGCGGATGGGGTTCTGCCGCCTGGAAGTGAAATGAACCGTCCGGCCGCCCATGGCATGGATCTCGTCCTCAAACGCCACCGGATCATAAGAGTTGCACAAAAAATCAAAATGAAAGCGGCTCAGGTCGATCCGGCGGTAATAGTTCATGAGAAAGCTTTCTACTCCCCCGGGATTTTCCGTCATACCGAAAACCAGTACATTATACATAAGTTATCCTCTGCGATTGCCGGTATCAGTTCTTTCCCTGTCACCTGTCCGGCTGCGTTTTCAGGCTGTTCTTACAATCTTACAGCAATATTCCTTACAGCAATATCCCTTACAGCAATCTTCCTTCCCGCCGTGCATTCTGGATAGCCCTGGCGGTATAAATACCGGCGGCGGCAGCCGCCATTTTGCGCTTCAGGAAGCGGAAGGGCAGGTATCTGGCGCCAGTGTGTCGTTGCGGATCATAGGCGGCGATCGCAGACGCAAATGGTTCCTCTGCGGCGATCCTCTTCATCGTGCGGATCTTTTCACCCGCGGACAGAGGACTGGAAAGGGAGAAAACCTCCCGCACCATCAGCAGATTAAACTGCATCATTCCATAGCCAGCGCCGGCCTGCCGGATCGCGGGAGGCTGCGTTTTCAGAAAATCCTGCACAGCGCAGAGAGATCTCTTATACCCCTCCTCCTTCGTGCCGTCCCAGGTGCGCACCACAGATCCGGTGTCTGTCGAATAATGATAAAAAGGCCGGTCCAGAAGCCTGATCCGTCTGCAGCCGGTCAGATATCGGATGAGGAAAAAACTATCCTCCGAGAGCCGGAGCGAAGGATCAAAACGGAGCTTCTGCCGCTCGATGAAATCTCTGCGGAACAGTTTGGTCCAGACGCTGGTATACCGCGTCGGGTTCTCGATCATACGAACGATGATATCCCCGACCTGCTCTCCCGCAAAGCGCTCGCCCCCGGGCGGGCAGAGATGGATCTGCTGTCCTCCGGCTTCGTAGCTGCAGACGATCAGGTCCGTCCCTGTAAAATGCAGCGCATCTCTTAGCACAGCACCGGCGCCTTCGAGCAGATAATCATCCGCATCCAAAAAGAGGATCCACTCCCCGCAGGCCTCTTCAAGACCGCGATTGCGGGCATTGGAAACCCCCTTCTCCGATTTCAGGAGGCGTACTCTTCCATCGCTTTCCGCCTCAAGCCTCCTGGCAGTAAACTCTGTCGCATCCTCCGAACCATTTTCAATGATCAGGATCTCAAAGAGAGGCTTTTCCGAATCTTCCGCCTGCAGGCGGGAGGCGATCACCGCGTCCTCCTCAACAGTTTTCATCGCCGCGAGGACACTTTCCACCGCTCTTCTCAGGGTTTTTTCCGCATTATGCGCAGGGAGGATCACTGAAATCTGCGTCCCTCTGTGTCTTTTATTTTCAATTCTGTTTAGCAGCATGGTTTTCATGTTCTCTATTCTACCACAGAATTCGTGTTTCAGGTATAAATCACGCTTTCCGACATGCCGCTCGTTAGAGCGGCACAAACAAATTGATGAAAACTACGCGCTGCTCCGCTCTTACGAGCTCTCGCATCGCTGTTTTCATTATTTTTCACTCTTCCAAAACATGCCGCTCGTTAGAGCGGCTCCCTGAAGAGAAATTCGCGAAGGCGATTTCTCTGAAGGATTATCGGAGCTTTGGGCCGTTACGCGGCACAAAGCTCTGGAGTGAAAAATATTGCATCGGCAATATTTTTCACTCTTTTGTCCTTACACAGCGGACTGCGCATCGGGTCTGTCCGCCGGGATTGCATGTGAACAATGTCAGATCCCACTCATTCGTGACAGTTCCGTTCTTTGTATTATTGATATTCTCGACCATTTGTTCCACGGATTCCGGCTTCAGAGTCTCTCTGTTCACGACCTGATAATGATAGACCTTGTGGTCCACTGTGATCAGATAGACGTCCTCACTCATATCGATCCATTTGACCGGTGAAAAATGCCTGGCATAGTCATGTGCGCAGACGACCAGATCGTCTGTCTTGTAGCTGCCGCTGTATACACAGGGGCTGATTTTGAGTCTGTCATAATCCCATCGGTCCATGACGGGAAGGGTCAATTTAAGAGAAGGTATCTCAAGGATCCCGATATAATCATATCCGTCCACCGTGACCACCGGCATATCAGGGTCCTGATCCAGCTCCGGATTCAGTGCCTCCTCAAGATCTTCTCCAATATCCAGTTCCTCGACAATATGGCGGGAGGCCTGCGCCGCGCGGTCTGCGTCCCATATGTTATAGGCAGTCAGGCCGCCGACCCCCAACAGTACCAGAATTCCCAGTGTTATCAGTATGTTTCCGATTGTTTTTTTCATCTGTCTGATCCTCAAAGTAAAAGCAGCTGTCATGTCCTCGCAGAGCACATCAACAACTGCTTTTATTCTTCATTGCGCAATACCCGTGACTTCAGTTGTGGGATACACGTCAAGACTCGCGAGCGAGTCTTGAATCTAAATCTTTTTATGTGAAACCGGCCGGGACACTACATGACCCTGCCCTTCCTTCTGACTATCATGCCGGAAAGAATGAGAAGCATTCCCAAAGGGGCGCCTATGAATACCGGCCACCACAGCTGACCTGTCTGGGGAAGACGTCCTGATCTTTTCGCTGTCGTTTTTTTCGTCTTTTTGGTCTTTTCAGACGTCCCGGGCTTATCGGTAACCTGGATCCCGGCTTTCGGTTTCGCAACGACCTGAAATTCATTTTCAAAGGGAATCGAGATCAGGAAAGGATTAATGGCTGCGCCATCCTTGGATTTTTCTATCTGCCTGACAAGATAGAGCCCCGGCTTCAGGCCTGTAAAGGAGACCTTCCCCTCGCTGACCGCTTCTGTCTTATCAGCCTTCTCTGACGCGGCAGCGGAAGCAAGGGCAGCGGCAATGGAACTGTTATTCTTATTCAGAGTATTCTCGTCCATGCCCGGTATGTCCTTGACCGCGGAGCTGCCCGCAAACCTGCCTGCACTGGTGTCGAAAGACTGATCTGCATCATCCACATTCACAGCCGCAACCGTATAGAGGCCGATACTGCCGCCGTCCATCTTCGTCTGACCCTGACCGTTTTTTGTATAATTCAGCTCCAGTGTAATAGAACAATCTGTCCGGTTAGGATCGATCTGCACAGGATCCGTATCGGCCAGAGCTGTCACTGGCACTGACATTGTCAGGCAGAGAGCAAACATAAGAGCCCCGGCTCTGCGCATGATCTCTCTGTTTCTTTCATTTCTTATCTTTCTGAAGATGTCCGCAAATGCTTTCATTTATCTTTCCTTCTTCTAACTGTACTTCTTTACAAATCCCTACGGCTTTCCTTCTTCTTTGAACAAATCATTCCGGCGAAGGCCCTGAAGGTCCTGCCATTGTCAGGATTTTCCTGATAAGCGTTTATTTCTTCTTGCCATTTCCCGGCGGTCCCTGCGGTCTTTGTACCATTTGCTGGATACTATCAGCAGGATGATCACCAGAATCAGCAGGATGATAACAGCCACCACCATGGCCACCAGGGTCTGATCCACCTGCATGGCGTCCACCGTAACATTGGCGTCACCGTCCAGATTGGGGATCCTGTGCCCCCTTACCAGAAGCCTGTGGGTGTTGATGCCGTAGGGAGTACAGGTCAGCAGGGTGCAGTAATCACTGCCCTGAACGATCTGCAGTTCTGACAGATCTTCCGGCTCCACGATTCGGATCTGATCCACTTCATAAGTCACCGTACGGTTCAGCACCGTCATTGTCCAGATATCTCCGACGGTCAGCCTGTCCAGATCCGTAAAAAGCCTGGCCGAAGGCAGCCCGCGGTGTCCCGAAACAACACAGTGCGTAGAATCACCGCCGACAGGAAGGGATGTACCGGCCAGATGACCGATCGCGACCTGCAGGACAGCATCGTCGGTCCCGTGATAGATTGGCAGGGTCTGCCGTATCCTGGGAATATCGATATAGCCCATAATACCGTTATCGGAAATATCCAGAACGTTATTGTATTCCTGAATCTCCTCGTCTGTCATCGACCATTTCATACCGGTCCCGGCCAGTTTGCGGTTATAGTCATCCGCCTCCGCGAACAGCCTGTCATAGTCCTCCGTCTTCATCTGAGATACCGCAGCCGCATAAGAAGCTACCGCTCTGGTCTGGTGAAAGCTGTTCCACCAGTCAGATACAGTGGGATAACTGAGCAGCCCTATTCCTATAAGTATGACCAGGCATAAAATAATATTGACCTTTTGTTCTTTGATCCATCTCTTCATTTATCTGTCGAATTACAATATCTGTTCGTTATTCATTCCTGTCGGTTTTTCAATATATCTGTCACTTACTATAATATGTGATGTCTTTTTTCCTGCCTGCAGTAATAAACTCTGACCATGAATAAATACATTCATGGTCACAGTTTATAACTGTAAGCCAGGGGGCAATGACGGAAAAGAGTCCTCTATATCTGTAAAAAGTCAAATCCAGATTGAATATGCGCGTAGTAATGAGTCCGGGCACAGACAGACCGGATTGGGGATGATGAAAGCTTGCTTTCATTCAGCCACAATACGGGATGGATGTATGCGGCTAATGCCGCGACAACGAGTAAATACGCAGTATTAGCGAGTCTGCCCGGCGATTTGCTCGCTTCGGTGTTTGCTCTGGTTTATGCTATGTGACCTAGTAGGTAACTATGTTCGCCTGGGAGCCTGGCCTGTCGGTCAGGCTCCCATTACGTTGGGGTTTATTATTCATTTTGGCGTGGTCGGGTCAGGTGGGTTGCCTCTTCCTGGCCGCATATCTCCTCACTTTCCGTCTCATAGCAGTCGTCTGTATGCCTGTGCTCATCCTGACCGCAGTCGGGAGTTCCTGACAAAGTGACTGCGGGCATGACAAGGAGATAGGTCGTAATAAATATCACAACGCAAGAAAGCGCAATGATAGAACGGGCCCATTTTCCGTGCAAGATATGTTTACTGAGGATTTCCTCGATCTTCTCCCAGATCGATCTGCGCATAGCAGTTCACCCCTTTCATGATTTCGAAGGTGTGTTTATTCTAAAATAGTCCCTGCTGTAGCATACGGGTTTAATCACAATAATGGTGCACACGGCCGTGTAAGGTATGCAGTAGCATAATGTACGAAGCGGCTTATTGTATACAGCGGCTTACGCCGCGCGCGGCGGGCGCTGAGAAAACGACATCGCTGAGAATGCTACAAAATAAAGACCATTTTGTCGGTTACTATGAATTCTTATCGGCATCCTGAAGGGATGTCACACTCCGCCGAATCTTGGCAGAGGCCATACCCGGAAGACCAGTTTGCCCGCGATCTGTTCCTGAGACACGCAGCCGATGGATGAGTTGCGGGAGTCTACCGATACGCTCCTGTGGTCTCCCATTACAAAGATCCTGTTCTCCGGAACCTGATAAGGCAGTTTTATGTTGCAGTCTCCCAGCGATTTTTCCGAGATATAAGGTTCATCGAGCAGCTGGTTGTTGACATAGGTATTTCCGTCTTCGTCTATGTCGACCCAGTCGCCGGGCCCTGCTATAACGCGCTTGACCAGTATCTTGTTATTGTAATAGAAGGCAATCAACTGGCCGGTCTCATAGTCATCTCCTTTCAGAGCCAGCACGATTTCGCCTTCCGCCAACGTCGGTGTCATAGAATTGCCATAGATCTGAAAGGCGGGGATCAGGAAATTCGCAACCAGGATCGCCAGGGCTGCTACCGTAACAAGGATACTTACCGTGCTCCGGATCGTGGACCAGTATTTCTCTATATACCGGATCCGCTGCAGTTCCTCTTTCAGATTCTCCGTTTTCAGCACATCCTTCCATGTCTGAAGTCCCTTAGCTTTTACAGCCGATGTGTCTGCCAGGGGACCAGGGCATTCGGACTCATCCAGATCGATCTCATGCTGTGCCCCGCTAACAGTTTTTTCACTGTCCTTTTGCTCCTGCAAAAGTTTATAGAGCCTTTCATTTTCATTATTCTCTTCAATCAGCAGTTCCAACAATTCTGTTTTTTTTAGATTTCTCAGAATTCTCTGCTGTTCGACTTTGTCATTGCTCATGCTGCCGCTCCATTTAATAGCTGCTTTTTCATGTTGTTTATTCTGAAGAAAACCTCATTTGTTATTGCACTATGGCATTCTCTTGTTTCCTCTCATGTTCGTATCATTGCCCTATGACAATCTCTTGTTTCCTTTCATGTTCGTATCATTGCCCTATGACAATCTCTAGTTTCCTTGCAGGTTCATATCATTGCTCTATTACAATCTTTTGTTTTCTTCCAGGTTTTGAATGCAGCCCCCGCACTTAGCTCAGACAGGGATAATTATCGGCATAATCTGGGTAGATTTAGAGAAGCTGCATGCTAAGAATTCGTTCAGGCCGCCAATATCCAACTATTAACAAACTCAATTTTAGCAGCAACATTAATAAATAAACCTGTTACCAATCATGTTATAACAAATAAAATCTCCTGAATTGTTTAAATAATAACACATTTCTTGATAAAACCATATAAAATTCGGAAAAAGCTGCTGTAAATCGCAATATTTGTTTCTTCACAAACTTAAAAGCACAAATATTCGCAAGAATATTTGTCTTGCACATTCGTGCCACTAACGTATTTAATATATTACCAATAATAAAGCAATGCTATTTTGATAAATATCAGTCAAAAGGATGCATTTTCACTTATCAAGATGCAGTTTCAATTTATTTTCACCCGTATACCTGCAATTAAAGAAATAACCGGGAGGTTTTACCCTCCCGGTCACTTTATGGCGTAGAGCCATCCTTCTTTGGATTCATGTCAATGCCGTTTCTCTTAAAACGTATCGTTCCATTCTTCATTTCTTCCAGGCTTGTCCGGCTTTCCGGATATGCCTATTTTAGCACGTTTTAATTGTTATATCCACTTAGGAGTGGGCATTTCGTTTGATTAAATCTATCTTTTTCAATATCAAAAGATAAGATTTCTTTTTTACGATATTGCTATATCGTAGTCTTTCATATAGATGTATCTATAGCGTTCAAAAAAAGGACATTTGTCCCATTTGTTTTATACTTCCCGACCATGCTGCTCTGATTAGGTAAACAGCCCGCAAACCTTTTGGGTTCGCGGGCTGTTTTGGGTATTTCATGATGGTAATTCAGGGCTGACGGCAATGCCGCAGGCATCGCCGGTCAGTTCCCTTTATTTGTGTGTCCCTGGAAGAATTTCCGGCAGGTTCAGCAATTATTTTGCATCCTTGCCGCGTTTTTTACGTGCCCAGAGAAGTGCAGCAATGCCTGCTGCTCCAACCACGAGTCCTCCGAAGAGTACGCCCAGAGGCGAATTGTCGCCGGTTCCTGCGCCTTTTCTCTTTGTGCCGGAAGATTTCTTCGTACCGGAAGATTTCTTTGTGGTGGTTTTCTTTGTCTGCGTTTCTTTCTTGGCATCCTCAACGAGCAGGACACCGTCCTTTGTTATGGTTCCGCTGCTTGTCACCTTGCCATTCTCGTCAATAGTGAAGGTAGTATCCGCAGTGATCTTATAACCGTTGGGTGCGACAACTTCGTGCAGTGTATACTTCACACCGGTCTTGAGGCCTCTCACTACGTGCGGCTTCTTTCCGGAAGTCCACTCGGCAACAACCTTTCCGTTCTCGTCAAGAATCTGGATCTTCGCGCCGGCAAGCTCCTTGCCGTTTGCTACGTCGACCTTGCTTACCTTGACTTCGGTCATCGCATCTTCTACCAACATCACACCATCTTTAGAAACCGTTCCGGTGCTTGTCACCTTTCCGTTCTTGTCGATCGTGAATGTTGTGTCTGTTGTTACTGTGTATCCGTCAGGCGCTACTGTCTCACGCAGTGTGTACTTCACGCCGGTCTTAAGGCCTGTCACTTCGTGGGCTTCCTTGCCGGATGTCCACTCCTCGACTACCTTGCCGTTCTCGTCGATGATCTGGATC
>ONXK01000294.1 GCA_900321785.1 uncultured Lachnospiraceae bacterium
CCCAGAGGGAAGACCGAGGCGGAGGACAGGGCACTGGAGGCCGACCTTCTCTCTGACGAGAAGGAGCTGGCGGAGCACAACATGCTGGTTGATCTGGGCCGCAACGATCTGGGGAAGATCAGCAGATTCGGTTCGGTACAGGTGGAGAAGTTCCACTCCATCGAGCGGTATTCCCATGTGATGCACATCGGCTCCACCGTTCGGGGAGAGATCCGGCCAGATTGCGACGCTTTGGACGCCGTGGAGGCGGTGCTCCCTGCCGGAACGCTGTCCGGAGCACCCAAGATCCGGGCCTGCCAGCTCATCGGAGAGCTGGAGAACAACAAGAGAGGCATCTACGGCGGAGCAATCGGCTATCTGGACTTCACCGGGAACATGGATACCTGCATCGCCATCCGCATTGCCTATAAGAAGAACGGGAAGGTGTTCATCCGATCCGGGGCGGGAATTGTCGCCGACTCGGTACCGGAGCGAGAGTACGCCGAGTGCATCAACAAAGCCAGAGCAGTGGTGAACGCTCTGGAGCAAGCCGGGGAGGTGGAGACATGATCCTGCTCATAGACAACTACGATAGCTTTTCCTATAACCTGGTCCAGATGGTGGGAGAGATGGATCCTGATATAAAGGTCATCCGCAACGATGAGATGACATTGGACGAAATCAGAGCATTGAATCCGGAACGGGTGATCCTTTCTCCCGGTCCCGGACGACCTGAGGACGCCGGGATCACTCTGGAAGCAGCAAAGGAACTCGGGAAGATCTGCCCGGTTCTGGGGGTCTGCCTGGGCCATCAGGCTATCTGTGCGGCTTTCGGGGCAAAAGTGACATATGCGAAAGAGCTGATGCACGGCAAGCAGTCCATGGTTGTTCTGGATACGGAATGCCCCTTGTTCAGGGACTGCCCTGAGAAGACGAAGGCAGCCCGATATCATTCCCTGGCGGCGGACCCGGACACAATTCCCGATGTGCTCAGTATAATTGCCCGGACAGAGGATGGGGAGGTCATGGCAGTGGAACATCGGGATCTGCCCGTATATGGAGTCCAGTTTCACCCGGAATCTATCCTGACCCCTGACGGACGGACTATGCTGAAAAATTTTCTCAACATGAAAGGGGGAAGTCCCGCATGATCAAGCAGATTTCTATTTACACGGAAAACAGAAAGGGTGCCCTGAGGACTCTGGTGGGTACCCTCGCCTATTTACACGGAAAACAGAAAGGGTGCCCTGAGGACTCTGGTGGGTACCCTCGCGCAGGCCGGCGTTGACTTGCGGGCTTTCGTCACTAACGAGAACGGGGAGTTCGGAACCGTGCGGATTCTCACCGACAATGACAGTCTGGCCTGCAGCACCCTGGCGGAGGCGGGGTATCTGACGAAACTGACATCTGTGCTGGCCGTGGAGGTCAGCGACAGTGTGGGCAGCCTGGCCGGGCTGTTGGATGTGGTGGAAGCGGCGAACCTGAATATCAACTTCCTATATGCTGCCTGGGATCGGGCAACCGGTCAGCCGATGATCGTCCTCCACACCGATGATCTGGCCGAATTGGAAAGCCTTCTGCTGTCCAAAGGGTACTGGTCGTTGGGCAGATCCGGAAAATAGAGTAGATTGACAATGAAAACCGGGAAAAGGAAACGCCGATTATACCTGTAGTTGAATGACAAACCGAATCTGAGACGCTATACTGACCGATAGAAACAGGACCACAGGTCCGGAAAGGAAAGGCAATGCTGATGATGACAATAAACGGCTTAAAAAATACAAATCGTTCGTTTGATCTCCAGAGGACAATTATGCCGACTGCTAGGGATGCAGTATGGCTTATTGATGCATGCCTTCTTACGACCGGATCAAGCAGATGCCCGGCACAGTGAACCACCCCGTGAATTGTGTGACAGCCAGACAGACTGCTGCGATTAATGCTAAGAAAGCCGCTTGTCCGAAGAGACAGGCGGCTTTTTGTATTTGCTTTTCCTATGTGTTTCCATGACCAGAAAGGAGGCGATATACATGGAAAAACTGATGATTTCTGAGATCCTTGATTCTATCAGGGGACTGACTGTAAAGGAGCTGCTCGAACTTACCAAAGC
>ONXK01000074.1 GCA_900321785.1 uncultured Lachnospiraceae bacterium
AATGATCACATCAATGGCGGCCTGCAGCTCACAGACAACATCAGCAAGTGCTTCATCCGAAACAAGCGTGGAGACCACGGCAGCAGAAGCTGAGGCCGAAAACGGGACAGAAGACACAGCGACGGGAGCCGGGAGCGGGACAGAAGGCACAGCGGCCGAAGCAGAAAGCGGGACAGAAGGTATAGCGGCGGAAGCAGAAAGCGATACATCTGTATCGGATACAGCAGCCGGGACAGAAGAAATAACAGCTAAAGCAGCCACGGCAGCTTCCGGAACCGTACAGCCCGGTCCCGCAAAGAATGAGATCGAGACCACGGAGACTTCCGAGAGCAGTGAGGACAGCAGCCACGCGATTACAGCGGACGGCGAAGAGATATCCGTCACCAATACAGCAGTTACCAAGACAGGTGACTCTGACCAGGGAGATGAGGCGGACGGGACACACGCAAACGCGGTTTTCAGCTATGGAGAAGGAACGACCGTGAATATCTCGAATTCCTATATCGAGACCAGCGGCAACTGCTCCGGAGGACTGATGACCACGGGCGGCGGCACTATGAATGCCGATAATCTGACAATTTCAACCAGCGGCAATTCCTCTGCGGCGATCCGTTCTGACCGTGGAGGCGGTACCGTAAATGTGACCGGCGGGACCTATACCACCAGCGGGACCGGCTCTCCCGTCATCTATTCCACTGCGGATATCACGGTCAGCGACGCGCAGATGGAATCGAGTGCGTCTCAGGGCATCGTTGTGGAAGGCAAAAATTCAGTGACACTCAACAATGTCTCGCTTACTGCCGACAACAATACCAAGAACAGTGACAAGTCGGATTACTATCAGGCTGTTATGATCTACCAGTCCATGTCCGGTGATGCGGATGAGGGTACTTCTTCTTTCACAATGAACGGAGGAAGCCTTACAAACGCCAACGGGGACGTATTTTTTGTCAATAATACTGCCACCACCATCGATTTGACAGATGCACAGATCATCAATAACGGAGACGGCGTTTTCCTCCGTGCGGAAGCGGCAGGCTGGGGAAGTGAAGGATCCAACGGCGGACATGTGAATATGACCGCGGCAGACCAGGAGATCAATGGGGATATGGTCGTGGATGAAGTCTCCGAACTGAATCTTTATCTCAAAGACGGCTCCGTCTTTACCGGAGCTGTCAACAGCGACGGTGCAGCGGGCGGCGTCTATGTGGAGATTGAGGAAGGCTCCAAATGGATCCTGACAGGCGACTCCTATATCACAAGCCTGACCTGCGGCGCGGATGCCATTGATCTGAACGGGTACACGCTCCATGTAGGAGACGAGACCTATGAAGCAGGCAGCGAATCTGTAGGAGAAGCCATTACCTTTACCGTTTCCTCCGGAAGCGGAAAGGGCAGCGGAGCTCCGGAAGGAAAGCCGGGTGAGGACGGCGGCCATGGCGGAGCCGGCCGGGATGGAAGCACGCCTCCTGAGAAGCCCAACGGCGGAAAGGAGTAATAGAGGGACGGTCCTTTTGTTTCTGTCCCCATGTTTCATCAAGTTTCGAGAAAACGAGAGAAAACGAGACGGTCCTTTTGGTTTCCATCCCTCTGCCTTGAAAGAACAAGGAGCCGGAGAGAAAACGAGTGAAGGTCCTTAGAAAACAAGGGACGGCCCTTTGGATTTCCATCTCCCTGCCTTGAAAGAACAAGGAGGCGGAAATAAAAGGACCGTCCCTATATTTCTACCTATATTTCTACCTATATCCTATATTTCACCAAATTTCACTAAGTTTCAAGTTTACATGGTACATGGGGACAGAAACAAAAGGACCGTCCCCATGTATCAGATATCGAAGGTCTTGGTCGTACCGAATTTTGTGGTCTGTGTGACATTGTTGAGCTTGTAGCCGGCGTTTACGAGGATATCGACCATATTTTTGACCGAGATCTCACCGGTTGCCTTGACGACAGCTTCTGTGCCGCGGCCCTTGGTGTGGTAGACGGCCATGGCTTCCATATTTGCCTCGTTGTCGGCCAGAAGCTGGGCGATGCCTGCAAAGAAGCCGGGTCTGTCGTCGCACTGGAAGACGAATCGTGTACCCTGGTGCTTGTATCCCAGAAGGTCTGTAAAGGCCTGGAAAATATCTTTTTCTGTGATGATGCCGATTACATGTTTGTCATCGTCAAGAACCGGCAGGACAGAGATCCCTTCGTCCAGCATCTTCTGGGCAGCTTCTTCGATAAAGGCGTCCTGATTGATGGTCTTGACATCTGTGAGCATGATATCTTCAACCTTGGTCTTGCTGAGCAGATAGTTGAGCTCGTAGATGGACAGAGAAGTTGCGTTTGCGCCGCTCTTTTCCGTGACCAGACCGCCGGTGACAAGACCGATCAGCTTACCGCTGTCGTCGACGATCGGAAGACGGTGAAAGTGCCCTTTGGACATGATATCCACAGCTTTGGAAATCTTGGTATCTCTGGTAATAGTGACTGGCTCTTTGGTCATATGATCTTTAACGTACATGCTATCTCCTTTCTTTCCCGAAGAAAATCGACTCCATAACTCTTAACCTCCCAGGTATGCCTTGCGCACGCGCTCATCTCTGGCAAGGCCTTCACCGGTGCCATCGAGGGTGATCCGGCCGGTCTCCAGGACATAGGCGCGGTCTGCAATGGAAAGGGCTCTCTTTGCATTCTGCTCAACCAGCAGAATGGTGGTTCCTTTTTTGTTGATCTCCTCGATGATCTGAAAGATTTCAGAAACGAGGAGAGGGGACAGACCCATGGACGGCTCGTCAAGAAGCAGGATGGAAGGTTTTGCCATAAGGGCACGTCCCATTGCCAGCATCTGCTGCTCGCCGCCGGAAAGCGTGCCGGCGAGCTGTGTGCGCCGTTCTCCGAGACGGGGGAAGGTCTGGTAGACATCCTCGATATCTTTGGCGATCGCGCCCTGATCTCTGCGGAGATAGGCTCCGAGGATGAGGTTTTCCTCGACCGTCTGCTGGGCAAAAACACGGCGGCCTTCAGGCACCTGAGCCAGGCCCAGACCGACGATCTTATGAGCGGGGATCTTGGTGAGTTCTTTGCCGTCGAGGCTGATGCTGCCCTCCGCGGCCTTGATCAGACCGGAGATTGCATGCATGGTGGTGGTCTTGCCTGCGCCGTTTGCGCCGATCAGGGTTACGATCTCGCCGTCGCGCACTTCAAAGGAGATTCCCTTGATTGCTTCGATCATGCCGTAACGGACTTTTAAATTCTCTACTTTCAGCATATCTGTACTCCATGCCGCCCGCAGGGACGGCTCTTTCTTTTTCCGTGGCTTTGCGCGATTCACACATCAGTCGCCCAGGTAGGCTTTGATGACCTCAGGATTGGACTGGATCTCGGCGGGAAGCCCCTGTGCCAGCAGCGTTCCGTAGTTCAGGACATAGATGCGTTCGCAGATTCCCATGACAAGCTGCATATCGTGCTCGATCAGAAGGATCGCGATCTTGAAATGATCGCGTACAAAGCGGATCATCCGCATCAGGTCTTCGGTTTCCTGCGGATTCATGCCTGCAGCCGGCTCGTCCAGAAGGAGAAGCTTGGGCTCTGTAGCCATGGCGCGGGCAATCTCGAGACGTCTCTGCGCGCCGTAGGGGAGATTTCCTGCGGTCACATCCGCGTATTCGCTCAGCTCCATGATTTCCAGAAGCTCTCTGGACTTGCCTTCGATCTCGCGTTCCTTTGCGTAGTAGCCGGGAAGGCGGAATACAGCGGAGACAGGAGAATACTTGATGTTATTGTGATAACCGGTCTTGACATTGTCGAGAACGGTCAGGTTGTCGAAAAGGCGAATATTCTGGAATGTTCTGGCAATACCCGCCTTATTGATGTCCACAACCGTTTTTCCTGCGGTATCTTGTCCGTCAAAAATGATCGAACCTCTGGTCGGGTTGTATACTTTGGTGAGAAGGTTAAAGACGGTTGTCTTGCCTGCACCGTTGGGACCGATCAGACCGATGATCTCTTCATTATAGATTGACATATCCAGGTCGTTGACCGCGGTCAGGCCGCCGAAATCGATACCCAGTTCTTTGACCTCCAGTACAGGAGTTTTTTTATCGCTCATAACTACCTCTTATCTATTATCTGTCACTGCCTCGGGTCAGGATCTGCAGCTGATTACGCTTTTTTCCTGCGGAGGACAGAGAACTTTGTCTTCAGGTATTCGTTGTTTGTGACGAGCATGATCAGAATCAGGATCACAGCGTAGATCAGCATGCGGTAATCCTGCAGTCCGCGCAGAAGCTGCGGCAGCAGGAAGAGGACAACCGTTGCGATGAGCGTGCCGTTGATGTTTCCGAGTCCGCCCAGTACAACGTAGACCAGGATCAGGATCGAGGTGTTGTAGTCAAACTTGCTGGCGACCATGGTGGAATAGTTGAGGCCGTACAGAGCGCCTGCCGCACCTGCCAGGGAAGCGGAGATCACGAAGGCCATCATTTTGGTCTTCGCGATATCGATTCCGATGGATTCCGCCGCGATCCGGTTGTCACGGGCAGCCATAATGGCGCGGCCGTTTCTGGAATAGATCAGGTTATAGACAACGACCAGGGCAAAGACCACCAGGAGCGTACCGGCAGTAAAATTCGCGATTCGCTCGGTTCCGGTAGCACCCATAGGACCGTTGATCAGATATTTGCCGCCGGTCTGGAGCTCGAAATTGTTCTCTACAAAAGAGACCTTGAGGCCTGTGCTGTCAATGGCAACATAGAGGTTCATGATCAGGTTCATCACGATCTGGCCGAAAGCGAGTGTAACGATGGCCAGATAGTCGCCCTGCAGCTTGAGGACAGGGATACCGATCAGGAATCCGACGAAGGCTGTGAGCAGCATACCGACGATGATCGCCAGGATGAGGCGGGGAACGGCAGGGACAGCGCCTTTAAGAATACCCGATACACAGACGCCGGAGAAGGCGCCGACAGCCATAAAACCTGCCTGGCCCAGATTCAGCTCACCGGAAACGCCGACATTGAGGTTGAGGCCGATGGCGGCGACCAGATAGCAGGTTGCGGGGACCAGAAGACCTGTAAAAAGACTGGACAGGTTACCGGACTTGAGCATGACCTCGAGAATGATGTATGCGACGGCGACCATTGTATAGGAGATGGTCCTTGCGCGATGCCGGTCGTCCAGAAGGATACTGAAGATATTTCTTTTTTCTTTCATAAGATAACTCTCCTTCCTTAAACCTTCTCACGAATGTTCTTGCCCAGAAGACCTGCAGGCTTGACCAGCAGGACGATGATCAGAACACCGAAAACGATGACATCAGAGAGCTGTGTGGAGATATAGGCTTTGGAGAGAATCTCTATAATTCCCAGCAGAAGTCCGCCCAGAAGTGCTCCGGGGATCGAGCCGATTCCTCCGAAGACAGCAGCTGTGAAGGCCTTGATACCGGGCATGGAACCCAGCGTAGGTGTGACGGTGGGATAATTGGCACACAGCAGGACCGATGCGATGGCGGCAAGTCCCGAGCCGATTGCAAATGTGATGGATATGATCTGGTTGACATTGATGCCCATAAGCATGGAAGCGCCCTTGTCCTCGGAACATGCGCGCATGGCGCTGCCGGTCCGGGTCCTGTTGATAAAGAGCGTCAGACAGACCATGACGACGATGCAGGTGGCGATCGTGATCAGTGTCAGGTAGGAGATGGAAAGACCGCCGAGCTCAATCGCGCCGCTGGAGATGATAGAAGGAAACATTTTAGGTGAAGCGCTCCAGAGCAGCTGCGCCCCGTTCTGCAGGAAGTAACTTACGCCGATTGCCGTGATCAGAACGGCAAGGCTGGAAGCCTGACGGAGCGGTTTATAGGCAAGACGCTCAATGACGACGCCCAGGACGGTGCAGCACACGACTGCGGCCAGAATGCCCAGAGGCAGCGGGACAGCAAAACGTGTCAATGCGAAGAAGGCGACATAAGCGCCGATCATGATGACATCGCCGTGCGCGAAATTCAGCATTTTCGCGATACCGTAGACCATGGTGTATCCGAGGGCGATGATCGCGTAAACGCTGCCCAGACCCAGGCCGTTGATCAGGTTAGATAGGAATCTCATTGGAAATATTCCCCCTCTTTTTAGACTGGCGGCTGAACACGGATGTGTACAGCTGCTGTTACATAAATGTTTTGTTCTGTGCACAGCAAAAAAGCTGCACAGATTCAGCTATCGACCATTATACCACGTAATGACATATCGGAAAAATATAAATAAGAAAAAACGCAGTTTCTATTCAATGACGTTTTACTGACGTCGTCAGAATCGACAGATGTGATTGGAAATGTGCTATACATAAAACACGAACAGGATACAGACAGGATACGAACTGGTTGCAGACGGGAGATAAACAGAACACGAACTGAAAAAAGCCTTCCGGTCGTGAAAACCGGAAGGCCTTTCCTCGCGATTCATTCTGTTTTCGATCCTGTTCTGCACAGGATCAGCGATCATTATTCCGCTGCGGGAACATACTCGCCGTTCTGGATGAGCATAGCCTTGGGAGCCTTGGTGACTTCACCGTTCTCATTCCATGTCATGTCAGAGCCGGTCAGGCCGTTGAAGGTCATGGAGGTGAACTGCTCGACCATAGCTGCGCAGATATCTGCGTTGCTCATGTCAGCTGTGACGCCGGCAGCTTCGCAGGCCTGTGCCAGAGCGTAGACGCAGTCATAAGCGTCTGCAGCGAACTGGTTGGGAACTTCGCCGTTGGCGCGTGCCTTGTAGTTCTCAACGAAGGTCTTGGTCTGCTCGTCTTCCGCGTTTGCGACGAAAGGAGTGAGCAGATAGACGCCCTCTGCCAGAGAGGTGTCAAAGCCTTCCACACCGAGGATACCGTCCATGCCGTCGACACCGAAGAAAGTGGGCTTGTAACCCATCTTGTCTGCCTGGGTCAGGATCTGGGAAGCGGGTGTGTAGTAGATGGGCAGGAAGAGGAGGTCAGCGCCTGCAGCTTTAGCGTCGCCAAGCTGTACGTTGAAGTCGCTTTCGTCGCCCTTGAAGGTGCCTTCGTATACGATCTCAAGACCGTCGGTTGCTGCCTGCGCCTTGAAGGTGTCGAAGATACCCTTGGAATAGGGATCATCGTTCTTGTAGATGACAGCGATCTTGGAACCGAGATCGGGGTGTGCCGCGATATAGGTCGCGCTTCCGGAACCCTGGTTGGGGTCGGAGAAGCACATCTGGAAAACGTTGCCGTAAGCACCGGTCATGCCTTCGCCGTCCGCATAGATGACAGAGGGGCTGGAGCCGGAAGGAGTGATGGCGAAAGTCTGGTCTTCCTGATAAAGAGGGGAGACTGCTGCGCCGGGAGCGGATGTAACGGTTGCCAGAGAGATCTGCATGCCGCCGTCCTTCAGTGTGCCGTAAGCAGTAGCAGCTTCTTCTGCATCGTGCTTGTCATCTTCAAACTGGAGCGCGAACTGGATGCCGCCCTTTGCGTTGATTTCTTCAACTGCCATCTCTGCAGCAACTTTAACGGCGTTGCCGTATACAGCCGCGGGGCCGGTCAGAGGGCCGCTGCCGCCGATCTTGATGGCGCCGTCAGCAGCTGCTCCGCTCTGGGATGCAGCTGCTGTAGAATCGGAACTGCTGCTTGCAGAGCCGCCGCCGCAGGCTGCGAGGGACACTGCCATGCATGCAGTCATGGCAACTGCCAGAGTTGTTTTCCAAAACTTTTTCATAACGTGATACCTCCTGATTAATAATATCTTTTA
>ONXK01000229.1 GCA_900321785.1 uncultured Lachnospiraceae bacterium
GGCGAAAATATGATATGGCGAGGTAGCTCAGCTGGCTAGAGCACGCGGTTCATACCCGCGGTGTCGAGGGTTCAAGTCCCCCCCTCGCTACGTTGATTAGGACTCCGGAAAGCCTGTAAATAAGGCATTCCGGAGTTTTTTCACATCTGGGACATCTTTTTATGGAGAGTGCGAATTCCATGTATTCATTTTGTGGAAAACCTGTGTTTTTCTTCCTCGACAGGCCCTTGATAGGGTATAATTCATGTAACTCGGATCACGCATCTGGTTTGACAGCGGAGAGTGAAAATGGAAAAAATGATTGTTTTGATCCCTGCCTATAAGCCGGAAGAAAAAATGCTGGGCCTTCTGGAAGCGCTTTTACAATACCGGGGCGCATCTGCTGACAGCAGACAGGATGGAGAACAGGCAGGCAGCGAAGACCGTGCACGGGCAGGTCTTGCTAAAGAAGAGAATACAAGGATAGATGGAATTGTTGTCGTTGATGACGGAGGCGGGGATCCTTTCCGTGCTCTTTTTGACCGGGCACAGGAGCTCGGATGCCTGGTCGTCCGGCATGAAGAGAACCGCGGTAAAGGAGCGGCGATCAGGACGGGGATCGAGGCGGCGATAGAGCACTTCGGCCCTGATATCCACGTTGTGACAGCGGATGCGGACGGACAGCACCTCCCCAAGGATATTCTCAGGGTTGCGGATACGACCCTGAAAAGAAACAGCCCCGGCGGCGCACAGAAGGGTCCGGCAAAGCCGGTTCTGGTGCTTGGCGCCCGTGATTTTTCAGCAAAAGATGTACCCTTACGCAGTATGCTGGGAAACCGGATCACGTCTGTGTTTTTCCGTATTTCTACAGGCAGGAGCTGCAGAGATACGCAGACCGGCCTGCGCGGCATTCCTGCATCACTTATGCAGCTCGCCCTCCGTACAGAGGGAGACAGATATGAATATGAGATGAATTTTCTGACAGACGCGGTTAAGACAGCGGAGCTGGTCCTGATCCCGATCGAAACGGTCTATGAAGACGATAACAGTACATCTCACTTCAGGCCGGTGCGGGACTCCCTTCTGATCTACAAAAGGCCTCTTCGTTATGCGCTGACAGGCGCCGGGAGCGCAGTGGTTGACTGGGGACTGTTTCTGCTCCTTTTGCGGATCATGGGCCTGTCTGCGTTTTCGACGGATGTTGCGGAAGGCGCGATCGGTCTTCTGGCAGAGCCGAGTATGGCGGCAAAAGCTGCCGGGGCAGCGGCTGCCACAGCCAGGATCGGCTCAGGACTTTTCAATTTTGAGATGAACCGGCACTGGAGTTTCCAGAGCAGCGGAAACGTAGGCAGAGAAGTGATGCGCTATCTGATCCTCTTCTTTGCCAACATGTTCTGCAATGCGGGCGCCGTGAGTGTATTATCCTACATGGGGGTTCCGGCGGCACTGGCAAAATTCTCGACGGATGTGGTGCTTGTCGTGGTCAATTATCAGGTTCAGAAACACTGGGTATTCAAAGCACCGTCGGTACGGTGAACATATTATGAGAGACAGAAAACAAAGGAAGGCGAAAAGCGGAACAGGGAGAGTTCGTATTGTATATGCGGTCTTTCTCTTACTGTACTCGATTTTCGTGCTTCTGGACGCATTCGTGATTCCCAGAAATATTGTCCGGGCATTCCGCAGCGGGAACGATCTGAGAGGCGGAGAGTACGAGCCGATCGTGACCGACGACAGTTATGACGACGGGACTATACGGATCAGGATCAAGTCGGAACGTATCTATGACACAACTGTATATATTGCGGATGTACGGATCCGTGATGCTTCTCTTCTGAAGACCGGTCTTGCGGGAGATTCCTTCGGCAGGAACCTCGCCGAGGTGACATCATCCATTGCAGAGCGCAACAGGGCAGTCTTTGCGATCAACGGCGATTATTACGGATTCAGGGAAAAGGGATATGTCCTTCGCAACGGCTATCTGTACCGCAGCACTTCCAACACCCGTTATCCCTACGGAGAGGATCTGGTGATCCTGGAGGACGGCTCTTTTGAGATCGTAAACGAGGCATCTGTGACTGCCGAAGAACTGGCGCAAAAAGGCGCACAGCAGATCTTTTCATTCGGACCTGCCCTTGTCGATCAGGGCGAGGTCGCCGTCATCGAAGGGGATGAGGTGGAGAGAGCGCAGATCACAAACCCCCGCACTGCTATAGGCATCCTGGACCCGCTCCATTATCTCATGGTCGTATCGGACGGCAGAACGGCCGAGAGCAGAGGCCTGTCCCTCTTCCAGCTGGCAGAGCTGATGCAGGATGAAGGCTGTGAAACCGCCTACAATCTGGACGGCGGAGGATCCTCGACGATCTGGTTCAACGGCAGAGTTCTCAACAAACCGACCACCTACGGCGATGTGATCGCGGAACGGACCATCAGTGATATCGTTTATATCGGCTATTAAAACAGACCGTGCGGCAGAAAGGGAGGAGGATCCTCCTGCCGGAAACAGGATCTGCGGGGAGACAAAAGCATTGACAGAAAGACAGGAAGAATCTGTAAATATTCAGGAAGAGAAAAAAACGGGGGGCAGGCTTGCGGTGCGCTACCTGGCTGTGAGTGCCTTTTGCCTGCTTTTTTCTGTTGTATACAGCCTTTTTTCGCACGGGATCCATTCGCCCTGGATGCGCTGGCTGGCGGCCTGGCCTTTTGTGCTGGGGGCAGTTCCCGCCCTGATCCTGGCTGCACGCCGGCCCGGCTCACAGACAGCGGGCGGGTACCGTGTAAAGGAGGAGATCTTCAAAGATATATACCGCTTTGGTATTGCTGCCGTGACGGTGGCCAGCCTCCTGAAGGGCATACTTGAGATCGCGGGGACGGACTCCCTGTATCCGACAGTCCTTTTGTTTGCCGGAGCGGGAATGCTGCTGTTCGGCGCTGCGGGG
>ONXK01000078.1 GCA_900321785.1 uncultured Lachnospiraceae bacterium
ATCCCGAAGGAGCGCAGGAACTGCTGGGTCGTGCCGAACAGAAGGGGTCTTCCGGGCACTTCTTTCCTTCCCACTTCCTGCACCAGGTCAAAGGATACCAGGCGGTTGATGGCAAAGTCGCTGTTGACGCCCCGGATGTTTTCCACTTCCATCCTGGTGACCGGCTGACGAAATGCGATAATGGACAGTGTCTCCAGAAGTGTCGGTGTAAGCCTGGGCTTTTTCGGCTCACTGGCGATCCGAATCAGATATTCGTAAAGTTCCGGCTTTGTCGACAGCTGCAATGCATCCTCATACCAGTTCAGGGAAACACCGCTCCCGCTCTGCCGATACCGTTCGGACAGCAGATCCGCCACCTTCAGAGCATGCTCTCTGGACACACCCAGAGCCTGCACGATCGAATCCATGGGGACCGCATCTCCCATAGCAAACAAAATCGCCTCCATAGCGGCAGCAAGCGTGTCATCATCCGGCGCCGCGGGCTGTTCTGCCGTCACATCCGGGTTGGCAGCCTCCTGTACAACAGAAGTCGATTTTTCGGTGTCAGTCTCTGCTTCACCGACATCCTTTTTTTCGGAGACATGCTCTTCTTCGCCGGCAGCTTCCTTCAATGCGGAAGTATCATTTGCACCGGAAGGCAGTTCCGGTTCCTGTCTGTCTATGTTCTGCAGCCTGATCTCTACGTCGCTCACTGACGAATCCTCCTGAATCCTCATCTCCTGAATTCTCAATCCCGGAATCCTTATCTCCGGAATCCTTATTCCCGGGGAAGTTTATCCACCGAACCCTTTTCCCGGAATCTTTATCTCCGGAATTCTCATCCCGGAATCCTTACCCCGGAATCCTTGTTTGAGGGAAAAGAAAAACCCCGGCATGCTGCCGGGGTCTCCTAATTACATTCTCATTTCTGATGACAGAGCAGTTGCTATTCTCTGCTGCTGTCTGCTGCGATGATTGGAACGCATCAGAATCTAATCAAATAAGGATTAGTTGTATTTGCGCTTTCTGGCAGCTTCGGACTTTTTCTTGCGCTTTACGCTGGGCTTCTCGTAATGCTCTCTCTTACGAATCTCCTGCTGGATGCCCGCCTTTGCACAGCTTCTCTTAAAGCGGCGCAGTGCGCTGTCCAATGTCTCATTTTCTTTGACAATTACGCTTGACATATACTCTACCCTCCCTTCAGTCCCCTCAGTTCGACACCGAATGTCCAGACTGAACAGGTTATTTATCATATTTTGTCTGCAGAGGAGTGTTGTTTTCCCGAATAAAATAAAGCCTCTGCAAAAACATGCATTACAATTATAGCACAGAAATTTCCCGCGTCAACACTTTTATTTGGTAAATATAGCAGGATACCGGCCGAATCGTTATGCTGAATCGTTACCGTACACGCCCTCCTTCGAAGAGCGTGTACTTGTAACGCGGAATCTTTTTATTTGATCATTTCCCTGAGGACTTCGGGAGCCTTCTCTAAAGCTGCGGGGATACCGGCAGGGTTCTTGCCGCCGGCCTGGGCCATATTGGGACGGCCGCCGCCGCCACCGCCGACCTCTTTGGCAATGGCCTTGATCAGGTTGCCTGCATGGGCGCCCATCTTGACAGCCTTGTCGGTGGCCATGGTCATGATGCTGACTTTGCCGCCCTTGTCGGAAATAAGAAGGACAACGCCTTCACCGATCTTTTCTTTGAGCTGATCGCCCAGGTCACGCAGGCCGTTCATGTCAACATCCGGAACTGCGGAGGCAAGGAACTTGATACCGCTGATCTCCTGGACCTTGTCCATGACATCGCCCAGAGCGGACTGTGCCTCTTTGGCCTTGAGGGACTCGACTTCGCTGCGGGCTGCCTTGAGCTCTTCCTGAAGCTTTTTGATATGGTCTGCGAGAGTCGCGGGGGTTGCCTTTACAAGAGCAGCAGCCTCGTTCATCTCCTGTTCCATCTCTTCATAATATTTGCGGACATTGTCGCCGGTCAGGGCTTCGATCCTGCGGACGCCGGCTGCGACACCGTTTTCGGAGAGGATCTTGAACTGGCCGATGCGGCTTGTGTTGTCGACGTGTGTACCGCCGCAGAGTTCTGTGGAGAAATCACCCATCTTGACGACACGGACTTCATCGCCGTACTTTTCGCCGAACAGAGCCATCGCACCGCTCTTCTTGGCTTCGTCAATGCTCATGATGGCAGTATTGACAGCCAGGCCTTCACCGATCTTCTCGTTGACCAGGTCCTCGACCTTTTTCAGCTCGTCGGCAGTCATTGCCTGATAGTGGCTGAAGTCAAAACGGGTCCTGCCCGCATCCTGATAGGAGCCCTTCTGCTCAACATGTGTGCCGAGGACTTCACGCAGGGCCTTCTGCATCAGGTGGGTGGCACTATGGTTGCGGCAGGTGTCACGGCGCTCTTTTTCATCGACTGAAAGAGTCACTTCGTCGCCCATCTTGAACATGCCGGAAGTGACAACACCGATGTGGGCAACCTTCTGGCCGGAAACGGGCTCGGTCTTCTCGACCTTGAAGGATGCATTGCCGCAGGTGATGACGCCGATGTCACCGACCTGGCCGCCCTTGGTTGCGTAGAAGGGGGTCTTTTCGGTGATGATGGCTGCCTGCATGCCGTCAGTGACAGCGTCGGCGACTTCATCGGGGCCCATCTTCTCGCCCTTTTCATCTGTATCTGCCAGATGTGCCAGAGCGACGATTTTGGAAGTATCTGTGAGGCGGTCGTAACCGGTGAATTCGGTTACAAGAGCAGCATCCATCTGATCGTAGACGGTCGCTGCGGCACCGCTCATGCTGGTCTTGATCCAGGAACCTTTGGATTTCTGTCTTGCCTCCTCACGGGCAGCCTCAAAACCTGCCTGGTCGACAGTGCAGCCGTTCTCGGCCGCTACGTCCTCAGTGGAGTCGATGGGGAATCCATAGGTATCATAAAGAAGGAAAGCATCCTTGCCGGAGATCTCGGTCTTGCCTTCTGCTTTGAGCTTCTCCAGCATGCCGGCCAGGATCTCAAGACCCTGATCGATGGTCTTCTCGAAGCGCTCTTCCTCGAGGCGGATGTTGTTGAGGATAAACTCCTGCTTCTCCTCCAGTTCGGGATAGCCGTCCTTGGAACCTTCGATGACAGCCTTGGCAAGTGTAGTCATGAAAGCTTCCTTGATGCCGAGCTTGCGGCCCTGGCGGATGGCGCGGCGGATCAGACGGCGCAGGACATAGCCGCGGCCCTCGTTGGTGGGCATGATGCCGTCGGAGATCATGAAGGTTGTGGAGCGGATGTGGTCGGTGATGATACGCACAGAGACATCCGTCTCATGGTCTTTGCCGTACTCGCAGTGTGCCAGCTCGCAGACCTTGTCGCGCAGGGCGCGGACAGTGTCGACGTCAAAGAGGGACTCGACATCCTGTACTGCAACGGCCAGACGCTCCAGGCCCATACCGGTATCGATATTTTTGTGCTCGAGCTCGGTGTAATTGCCGTGCCCGTCATTATTGAACTGAGAAAAGACGACATTCCAGACTTCCATGAAGCGGTCGCCTTCGCCGCCCATGACATCCTCGGGACCGTTGCCCCATTTTTCTCCGCGGTCATAATAGATCTCGGTGCAGGGGCCGCAGGGACCGGAGCCGTGCTCCCAGAAGTTGTCCTCTTTACCAAACTTATAGATGCGGTCCTCCGGAATGTGCATGTCATTCTTCCAGATCTCGAAAGCTTCGTCGTCGTGCTCATAGACAGACGGATAGAGGCGGTCGGGATCCAGGCCGACCCATTCGGTCAAAAACTCCCATGCCCACGGGATGGACTCTTTTTTGAAATAATCACCGAAGGAGAAGTTGCCCAACATCTCAAAGAAGGTGCCGTGGCGGGCAGTCTTGCCGACATTCTCCAGATCACCCGTGCGGATACATTTCTGGCATGTAGTCACACGTGTGCGGGGCGGGATCTCCTGTCCTGTGAAATAAGGCTTTAAGGGAGCCATTCCGGAGTTGATGATCAGAAGACTCTTGTCGTTGTGGGGAACAAGGGAAAAGCTGTTCATACGCAGATGTCCCTTGCTCTCGAAAAACTTCAAAAACATCTCACGCAGTTCATTTACACCGTAATTTTTCATTGCCAACCTCTAGAATATATTTTCGACTGGAATGAGTCGCCGGGGACGGTTCTGTAAAACTCATTTTCAAAGAATAATGAGTATTACAGAACCGTCCCTTTTGATTCATAAATTGTAATTTTGGGGACAGGGGGACACAAAAGGACCGTCCCCGTGACACATAATTTTGGGGACAGGGGGACACAAAAGGACCGTCCCCGTGACACACCCGTGTTTTTCAGAAATCAAACTTGTCAAGGAACCATGCATCCAGCTGGTCGATCGGGACGCGGACCTGCTCCATGCTGTCGCGCATGCGGATGGTGACAGCCTTGTCCTCTGCGGACTCGAAATCGTAGGTCAGGCAGAAAGGAGTACCGATCTCATCCTGTCTGCGATAGCGCTTGCCGATATTGCCGCGGTCGTCGAACTCGCAGTTGTAGCGCTTGCTGAGCTTTTTGTAGATCTCAAAAGCTTCGTCGCTGAGCTTCTTGGACAGAGGCAGGACGCCGATCTTGACGGGTGCCAGTGCCGGATGGAAGCGCATAACAGTACGCTTGTCGCCGCCCTCGAGCTCTTCCTCGTCATAAGCTGCACACAGGAAAGCCAGAGTGACACGGTCAGCGCCCAGTGAAGGCTCGACAACGTAAGGGATGTAGCGGGTCTTCTTCTGATCGTCGAAATAGGTCAGATCCTCACCGGAGGTGTTCTGGTGCTGGGTCAGGTCGTAGTCGGTTCTGTCCGCGATGCCCCAGAGCTCGCCCCAGCCGAAGGGGAAGAGGAACTCGATATCTGTGGTCGCCTTGGAGTAGAAGGAAAGCTCCTCGGGATCGTGATCGCGCATACGGGTCTCTTCCGGCTTAAGGCCGAGGGTCATCAGCCAGTTCCAGCAGAAATCCTTCCAATATTTGAACCACTCGAGGTCTGTATCGGGCTCGCAGAAGAACTCAAGCTCCATCTGCTCGAACTCACGTGTACGGAAAGTGAAGTTTCCGGGTGTGATCTCGTTACGGAAGGACTTACCGATCTGGCAGATACCGAAGGGGATCTTCTTTCTGGAAGTTCTCTGGACATTCTTGAAGTTGACAAAAATACCCTGTGCAGTCTCGGGACGCAGATATACGGTCGCAGTGGAATCCTCAGTGACACCCTGGAAGGTCTTGAACATCAGGTTGAACTGACGGATATCGGTCCAGTGGAACTTGCCGCAGGTAGGGCAGGGAACGCTGAACTTGTTGATGAAGCTCATCATCTCATCTGCTGTCCATCCGTCTACGCTGCCGTCCAGAGTCATCTCCTTCTCTGCCGCGTAGCTCTCGATCAGCTGGTCTGCGCGGAAACGGGCGCCGCAGGCCTTGCAGTCCATAAGCGGGTCGGAAAAGCTTGCCAGATGTCCGCTTGCGATCCAGGTCTTGGGATTCATGAGAATTGCGCAGTCAACGCCGACATTCTCGGGAGTCTCGGTGACAAACTTCTGCCACCAGGCTTTTTTGACGTTGTTCTTGAGCTCAACGCCCAGGTTGCCGTAATCCCATGTGTTTGCCAGACCGCCATAGATCTGGGAACCGGGATAGATGAATCCTCTGTTGTTGCACAGCGCAACGATCTTTTCCATTGTCTTTTCCATACTCGCAGTAACTCCTTTGCTATTTTTTCTTACAACTCCCCGTATCAGGATGCCGTCCTGCACGTCCATCACATCAGGCAGAAGGCTCCCGGCGGAGATCATATGGCAAATGACGATTTTGGCAGTTTTATTTATATCTGTTTTTTATCATTTTTCATACGCTTTCATACGCAGCATGATTCTGAAACAGATGCAGCGCTCATGTAAATGATTTAGATAAAAACCACCGAATTATCATTATAGAGCAGGAATATATGTTTTTCAATAAAAAATGAGAAAACTTAATATGGCCTTCTGTTCCCCTTATATCTCTTATATTCCTTTTATTTCTGTTATATCTTATCTTATAAATACCTTATATTCTTATCTTCTACATACCTTATATTCTCACTTCGTTTCCATGGACCTTTGTTCGCAAACATGTAGGAATAAACCGTGGAAGACGTCCTGTCATTGCAGCAGCACTTTCAAAATATCCAGGCTCTCGAACTTGTGGTTAAGGCTTCGCCCCATTGAGACAGAAGCTATGTGCTCAAGTTCCAGCAGAACAGATTCATTGACAGCAAATGTGTAAAGGGTCCTGATCTGTGAACGGGCTATATGATCCACCGCCTGAATGGCAGCCGGAGAAAACCCGTCAGCCTCCAGGGGAGGGAGAAACTCACCTTCTATCACCAGTGTACGAATTTCAAAGACCGCCCGTATGAGACGCCTGGGAATCCGCTCCGACTCCAGAGCTTTGAAGGACTGGTAGGCCAGAAGAAGGAGTGCCGCTTCATCATTATTTTCCCTTGTAATGTATTTTAAGACCTCGGCAAAATAGGAGGCGTAGCAGGTCGCCTCCATATCTTCACGCAGTTTATTAAAAAAAGTCCGGATGTTGGCCTCAACAAGGCGGTTGGAACTTCGTCCCTGGCGGAGCTTGTAATTGCCAAAGCAAAAAGGCAGGCAGGCTGCCATAATGCTGCTGCCCTGGCGGCGCGCGCCCGGGGCAAAACAGGAAATCCGCCCTCTTTCACGCGTCAAGAGGACGACTCTGCGGTCATATTCTCCGACGGGTGAGCTCTCGAGGACCATTGCCGTGAGGTCTAAAAGGTCTTCATTCATCGTCTAATGTTCAGATAATAGCTGGTTTCTTCATTTACTATTTGCCGGTCAGATCGTACTGGTTTCTTCATTTACCATTTAACGGTCAAATCGTACTGGTTTCTTCATTTACCATTTAACGGTCAGATCGTACTGGTTTCTTCATTTACCATTTAACGGTCAGATCGTACTGGTTTCTTCATTCACCTTTTGCCGGTCACATAATGTTTGGCTTCAGGCTTCAAAGCTTACGGTCATCATAGCCAAAGGAACGCATCTGGGTGTCATCATCCTTCCAGTCGCGGCGGACCTTGACCCAGAGCTTGAGGTTTACCTGGCACTGGAGCATATTTTCAATGTCTTTGCGTGCATCCGTGCCGATCTTGCGGAGCATCTCGCCGCCCTTTCCGATGACGATGCGCTTGTGTCCTTCTCTTTCGCAGATGATGGA
>ONXK01000073.1 GCA_900321785.1 uncultured Lachnospiraceae bacterium
CATGCAGTCAGAGAGATCTGCGTGATCATTTGACCCTTATGATTATTGAATCGTACGGATATCTGATCAGTATGATCTCTGCAGTCCATGCTGTTAAAAAGACTTTTACCAGAAGGCTCCTTTTGCGTCCCGTGCGCATAAAGGAGTCTTTTTTATGATAAAAATAGCTATTTACGGAAAAGGCGGAATCGGAAAATCCACAGTTACCAGCCATCTGGCTGCAGCCTTTGCGACCCTTGGAAAAAAGGTGATCCAGATCGGCTGCGATCCCAAGGCGGATTCCACGATCAACCTCCTGGGCGGACAGCCCCTGCGCCCGGTCATGAATTATCTTCGGGAAGAGGACGAAGATCCGGAGGCACTTGAGGACATCTCCCGCATCGGATTCGGCGGGATCCTCTGCATTGAGACAGGCGGCCCCACACCAGGCCTTGGCTGCGCCGGCAGAGGGATCATCGCCACCTTCCAGCTTCTGGAAGATCTTCGGCTCTTTGAAACATGGAAACCGGATGTGGTACTCTACGATGTCCTGGGGGATGTGGTCTGCGGCGGTTTTGCCGCACCCATCCGCGAGGGATATGCGGAGGAGGTCCTGATCGTTACCTCCGGTGAAAAAATGGCCCTCTATGCCGCCAATAATATTGCCAGCGCGGTGGAAAATTTCGCCGACAGGAGCTATGCCCGCCTTCGAGGCGTCATCCTCAACCACAGGAATGTTGTCGGTGAGGACGAAAAGGTACGTGCCTTTGCAGAGTCCAGAGGTCTCGAGATTGTGGGCGAAGTCCCCAGGAGCGATGACATCACCCGCTGTGAGGACAGAGGTATGACAACCATTGAAGCCGATCCCGACCTCCCGGTGAGCCGCACCTTTATTGAACTGGCCCGAACATTGATGAATACAGCGAGCCCACAGCAGGAGTAGTTTTCATCATCCATGTTTGCGGGCAGCCGCCCATGGCCATGCCTGCAAGTAAGAGGAATTATGAAGCACATGAATACTGAAAAACCGGTTTTTTATACAGCGGAGGAACTTGCTGCCAGGGGTAGTAATGACATCCCCCTTGAGCTTGTATCCACGAATCATCTGATCTACAGCTCACCCGCGACGCTCGCTTTCAACTCTCCGGGCGCAGAAGGGTATGGTGTCAAGCGTGCAGGTCTTGCTGTTCCCGGTTCGGTCATGCTGATCGTCTCCCCGGGATGCTGCGGCAGAAACACTTCCGCCATCAGCCGTATGCCGGGCTATGAGGATCGCTTTTTTTACCTGACCATGAACGAGACCGATCTGGTCACGGGACGGCATCTGAAAAAAATCCCTTCGGCGGTCGCGGAACTCTGCAGGGGACTGAAAGAAAAGGGAAAAAGTCCCAGAGTGGTCATGATCTGCATCACCTGTGTCGATGCGCTTTTGGGCACAGATATGGAACGTATCTGCCGGCGCGCCCAGGAAAAGGTCCCCGAAGTCCGGGTCAGGCCATGCTATATGTATGCCCTCACCCGCGAGGGCAGAAAACCGCCCATGGTACATGTACGGCAGTCCATCTATGAACTTCTGGAACCCCGCCCCAAAAAGGCATCATCGGTCAATCTGCTTGGATTTTTCGCGCCCCTGGAAGGGAGTGCGGCAGCAATCTCCCCGACAGGCCTGCCGAAGGCGGCCGGACAGGAAAAAGCTCCCGGACAGATATCCGGCTTGGCTTCTAAGAATGCAGCATCCGGGACCGGCGCCAAAGATACAGCATCCGGGACAGGAAGTGAACTATTCGATATTCTTCGTCAGGCCGGCGTCAGGAAGATCCGCCAGATCGGCGCCTGTGCCGACTATGACGCCTTTCAGGAAATGGGAGAGGCCAATTTTAACCTTGTCCTCAATCCCGAGGCCCGCCCCGCTGCCTATGACCTGCAGGAGAGACTGGGCATTCCCTTTATTGAAATGAGCCGCTTCTATCAGATTGACAGAATCGAAGCACAATATGCTGCTCTGGGAAACGTACTGCAGACGAAATTTGAAGATGCTGTATACAAAAAAGAGGCACAGGATGCAGTGGAAGCCTTCCGCGCCAACTGCCCCGATGCCGTGTTCTCCGTCGGAGAAGCCATGAACGGCAATCCTTTTGAGCTCGCCTGTGCCCTGGTCAGGGAAGGCTTTGCAGTCCGCGAAATATTCGGCACTGTGAGCAGGGACAGCTATGTGTGGCTGGGAATCCTCGCACGGTTAAGCCCCGAAACCAGGATCTATTCCAACCTGCACCCCTCCATGCTCCACTACAGGGAAGAGGAGGCTGCTGCTTCAGGTGTGACGATCTCCATCGGCCGTGATGCCGGCTGGTATCATCCCGAAGCACCAAATGTGCAGTGGATCACCGATATTCAGCCCTTCGGCTACCGCGCTGTTTCGGGCCTCTACCGGGCCCTTACAGAAGCAGTCCGATCTCGCAGCCGCGGAAGTTATTCGTCCGCGATCTCCCTCGGGACAAAAGAGCAGCCGCAGATCCTTCAGGCAGATTCCCAAGCCCATGGCCACAAGTATGCGGACGGCATAAACCGCAGGCCGCTGCCGGCGGGTTTCCGCCGCTTTACCACACCTTTCGCCCCTGACCAGTCCGGCGCAGTATCTGTCCTCTATGACATGGGCGGCATCTGCGTCATCTGTGACGCGGGCGGATGTACCGGCAATATCTGTGGTTTTGACGAGCCCCGCTGGTTCGGAAGTCAGAGCGCCGTCTTCAGCGCGGGCCTGCGCGATATGGATGCCATTCTGGGACGGGACGACCGTCTGGTAGAAAAACTATTCGACGCATCACAGATCATTCCGGCATCTTTTGCCGCCATTGTCGGCACCCCGGTACCCGCAGTGATCGGTACGGATTACCAGGCGCTTCGCAGAATGTCTTCCAGAAAGACCGGTCTTCCTGTGATCGCTGTCAACACAGACGGCATGGAGTATTACGACAGAGGCCTTGAAAAGACCTACATTGCCCTTTTAGAGGAATTCTGCCGGCAGCAGAAACCCGTCGCCGCAGCAGGCTTGGGAACATCCACTGGAGAGAAACCCGTCGCCGCAGCAGGCTTGGGAACATCCACTGGAGAGAAACCCGCCGCCGCAGCCGACGCGGGAACCTCCGTCGGAGAGAAACCCGTCGCCGCGGCCGGCTTGGGCACTCTTGATGAGAATAAGTCCGGAGCAGCCGGGATCATAGGAATCTGGGGATACTCCCCTCTGGACTTTGCCGGCATTCTGTCTGAGGATGACCTGCGCGAATGGGTGAGGCAGCAGGGATATCGTGAGATGATCTGCTGCGGAGCAGGGACAGGTATCGAAGACCTGCAAAAACTTGCCTTTGCGGAAAAAAATATTGTCCTCTCACCTGCAGGTGCTGCCGCCGCCAGATGGCTGCAAAAGACCTACGGAACACAGTGGGAATACTGCATACCCGGCGCAGATCGGATCCTGCGCACTGTGGCACCGGATCTTCCTGCGGGACCGACCCTGATTGTGCACCAGCAGGTACTTGCGGACAGCCTCTGCGGCATCCTCCGCAGGCAGGGAATACAGGCGGATTCGGCAAGCTTCTTTATGATGAAGCCGGATGTAAAAAAAGACCACGACGTTCAGCTGCGGGAAGAGACAGACCTCCGCACACTCCTGGAGGAAAGACATTACACCAATGTAATTGTCGACCGCTCTATGGAACCGGTCATCGAGGGACTGCCCGTAAACGTATTCCATCTGCCTCATTTTGCAGTCTCCGGAGAACAGCTTCCCCGGTAAATTATGGTGAAAAGATCACCACTGCAGGTGAAGAAACTAAGCGAAATAGGGGCTCATAGTGCAAAAGATCATCACTCCAGGCAAAGAGATAATATCCGGAAAGGATGTAAACATCATGACCAGCACCAGAACCGTGCGCTTTCGAGTATATGGAATCGTGCAGGGCGTCGGGTTCCGCCCGACCGTGGACAGACATGCGCAGACGGCCCGCATCAGGGGAAGCGTCTGCAACAAGGGCCCTTATGTGGAAATCTTTGCCCAGGGAACACCGGACCAGATCAAAACCTTTGAGACCCTTTTAAATGAACAGCCTCCCCGCCGTGCCGCCATCCTGAAGATCGATGAAAAACCGGTGGAGGACGCACCCGCATTTGATTCTTTTTCTATAGTCGAGAGTGAAAAAACGAGCGGTGAGATCTACATTTCACCGGATATTGCCATCTGCGAGGAATGTGAGAGAGAGCTTTATGATCCTTCGAACCGCCGCTATCTGCATCCCTTTATCAACTGCACCTGCTGCGGTCCCCGGATGACCATCCTTGATGCCCTGCCTTATGACAGGGAGCGGACCAGCATGAAGATGTTTCCCATGTGCAGGCCGTGTGCAGAGGAATACTACGGCGCCTGGTCCCGCAGATATGACGCGCAGCCCGTATGCTGCAATGACTGCGGTCCGGAAGTGTACCTGCTTCCTGCCGCGGGAGAAGCGAAAAAAGACCTCCGTTCTTCGGAAGAAAGCCCTGTTGGACATACGGAAAAAGACCTTCCGTCTCTGACAGATATTCCTGCTGCAGACATCTCTGTATACAGAGCACCGGCGGCTGCTGCCGGGAGCACAGATTCACTGAATCACAGGAAGACCACCAGAGGCGGTGTGGAGGCCGGGATCATCGGGCGGCAGGCCATCACAGCTGCCCGCCGGGCCATTCTGAACGGAGGCATTGTGGCGGTCAAGGGCATCGGAGGTTTCCATCTGTGCTGCGACGCCACCAGCGAAGAGGCGGTGCAGAGACTCAGAAAGCGGAAAAGACGGCCCGCCAAACCCTTCGCTGTCATGATGAAGGATGAGGCTGTGGTCCGCCGTGAATGCATTTTCAACGAGGAACAGTACCACATCCTGACCGGACACCAGAAGCCGATCCTGCTTCTGGACAGAAAACAGAACGTACAGAACATACAGAATATACAGGACGCACAGAACAAACAGAAAGTGCAGGATACGCAGAATTTACAGAATGTATATACAGGAACTGCATCTTCCGGGCAGGATGGTCCTGCAGGACACCCTGCCGATACTTTACATGCTGTACATGCGGGGGGAGGCCCTCTCCTGGCGCCCTCTGTGGCGCCCGGCAACCCCAAGGTGGGAGTCATGCTTCCCTATGCCCCCCTGCAGCACCTTCTCTTTACTTATGACGACGGTTTGCAGATGCCCGACTGCCTGGTAATGACCAGTGGAAATGTGTCCGGGGCACCGATCTGCCGGGATGACAATGACGCCCTTTCTGAGCTGTCGGCCTTCTGCGACTGTATCCTCAGCCACGACAGGATGATCCGCATCCGTGCCGACGACTCCGTCATGGATTTCCATCGCGGAGAACCCTACATGATCCGGCGCTCCCGCGGATACGCGCCACTGCCCGTCCTGCTCACACCGGAAGATGACCCGGACCGGAAGGCACAAAGAACAGATAAATATACGCAGAGAACAGATAAAAATACCATAAGTCCTGATAATACAGGGACAGAACCTGCGGGACTGCCAAAGAAACAGCTTCTGTCGAAAGAAATGGAGGGCTGTGTCCTGGCAGTCGGCGGAGAACTCAAAAACACCTTCTGTATTGCGTCCGGAAATCTTTTTTATCTTTCCCCTTACGTGGGGGACCTGGAAGACCTGCGCACTGTGCGGGCTCTTCAGGAAACCATCGAAAGGATGGAAACTCTGCTGGAAGTCACACCCGGCGCTGTGGTCTGTGACCTGCATCCAAAGTACAATGCGACCATGGTGGCGGAGGACATCGCGGAAAAGCGAAACATCCCCCTGATCCGCATCCAGCACCATTACGCGCACGTACTGTCCTGCATGGCGGAAAACGACTGTTCCGAAAAAGTGATCGGCGTCTCTTTTGACGGTACCGGATACGGAACGGACGGGACCATCTGGGGAGGTGAGATCCTGACCGCCGACTATCATGGATTTGAACGCGAGTACAGCATTGCTCCTTTTACCCAGATCGGCGGAGACAGCGCCCCCAGGCAGGGATGGCGCATAGCCGCTTCCATGATCTGGAACTATTGCAGGGACCAAAGCTCTTTGCACAGCGGATCTTCGCCTGTGCCGGAAGAAAGTCAGCAGACACAGATTTATGACCCTGCGGAAGACTATTTTTCCATCATGGATCAGCTTTCCGTCTGCGACCCGCAAAACGCCAAAGTCCAGCGAATGATGGCGGAAAAAAAGCTGCAGGCAGTGACATCGACCAGCGCAGGGCGCCTCTTTGACAGCGTCAGCGCCATGCTGGGAATCTGCCGCGAATCCACATACGAGGGAGAGGCTTCTATCGAGCTGGAATTTGCCGCGGAGAGATATGCGGAGAAATGTAAAAACGGAAGGGTCCCTGACCCGGGACAGGAAATCCGGAAAATCCGGCAGGCGCTTTCTTTTGACGAAGACGCCGGCCATCTGCCGACAGACACACTCTTTGCGCAGCTCCTTGAAAGAAGGCTGCTGGGTGAAGATCCTGAGAAGCTTGCCTATTTCTTCCATGTGTTCCTCGCGGAACTGGCAGTTGCGGCCTGCATCCGTGTCAGTCGGGATAAAGGAATCCGTACAGCGGCTCTCACCGGCGGATGCTACCAGAACCGCCTGCTCCTGACTCTGACGGAAGACAGCCTCAAAGAAGCCGGCTTCAGAGTTCTGATCCATCACCTGGTTCCGCCCAACGACGGCGGCATCGCACTGGGTCAGGCAGCAGCAGTCATGATGCGGCTCCAGACGCAGGCGAAAACAGAACTTCCTGAAAAAGGATTGCAGAAAACGGATCTATAAAAAAACAACTCCGGAAAAAGAGCTTCAGAGATATAGATAGAACAATACAAAAATTGAGTATGTGAGGATAAAAAAATGTGTGTAGGATTATCAGCCAGAGTAGTACGTCTCCAGACAAACGGAACCGCAGTCGTCGACGCCTCCGGAGCGCGCAGAGAGGTCTCTGCCCAGCTTCTTGACGATCTTGTGCCCGGCGATTACGTCATGGTGCATGCCGGAGCGGCGATCGCAAAGATCACCAGTGAAGATGATGAGGAGAGCGAGTCTGTCCTTGGTTCCCTGTTTTGACAAAAAAGAGGGGAGGACAGTCCAATGAGTGACAATAAGACAAGTGTGATCGCGCGAGCACGTGAAATCATCGACAACTATCAGGGAGAACCCATCCGGATCATGGAGGTCTGCGGAACTCATACCCATGAGATATTCCGCTTGGGAATCCGGCAGATCCTGCCCGATAAGGTCAGGCTGATCTCGGGACCGGGATGTCCGGTCTGTGTGACGCCTGTGGACTTCATCGATGAGGCAGTCTATCTCGCCATGGAAAAAAACGTGACTATCTGCACATTTGGCGATCTGGTCCGCGTGCCCGGCTCCTTCGGGACAGCGGGTGCCGCCAAAGCCGCTGACAAGGGGAGCGGACAGGGACAGAAGGCCAGGGAGAGCGGACAGGGGCAGGAAGCTCCCTTGCAGGCAGG
>ONXK01000015.1 GCA_900321785.1 uncultured Lachnospiraceae bacterium
CTGCAGATGCTGCGGATACAGCTGATGCCGCAGCTGCTGATACTGCAGACGCCGCCGATGCAAAGACGGGAGAAGCTGCAGGCACAGCAGGAACGACCCTCGAAGACGGAACATATACCGCTGTTTTCAGCACAGACAACAGCATGTTCCATGTAAATGAAGCCAACGATGGAAAGGGAACTCTGACTGTCAAGGACGGACAGATGACCATTCATGTCAGCCTTGCGTCCAAAAAGATCGTCAATCTTTTCCCCGGCACAGCCGAAGAGGCACAGAAAGAGGGCGCTGTTCTCCTGCAGCCCACAATCGATGAAGTGACCTACAGTGACGGTGAGAAGGAGGAAGTCTACGGCTTTGATATCCCTGTCCCGGCCATCGGGGAAGAGTTTGACTGCGCCTTGATCGGTGAGAAGGGCAAATGGTATGACCACAAAGTGACCGTCACGGATCCCGTTGAGGAGAAGTGAAAAAAGCTGAAAAGCTGAAGTCAAAAAACTGAGATAATTGCACAATGAAGGATCAAAAGGAGCCGCTGTTTTTGCGCGGCTCCTTTTTTCATGTTTTTTTGTAGGCATATATATCGGCGGGAGAGCCGCTTTCTGATTTGACAATTTATACGATTAGTGGTATTATTGCTGTATGGTGGAATACATATAAAAGGATTTAATACGACATCACGAATGCTTCGAAAGGGATGCAAAATGGCTTCAAAAGATGAAGATTATAAAGAACGGAAAGAATGGAATGAGAACCCGGGGGTGGATTCTTCCGAATATCTCCATGCCGGGAGTAAGGTGCGTGAAGAAAGCGGAGAGTCTGTCCGGGAGACGCCGGGTGCGGCAGCATATCTGCAGAATGCCGTCACGGATGATGCCCGACGGATGGAGACTGCAAAACCGGATCCCCGCATTCCTGCCGGGGGAGGGCATACGGAGGAGGAGTATTTCACCCTGCCCGATGACCTGCGCGTCGAGCTGATCGACGGCGTCTTTTATGCGATGGCATCTCCCGCCAGGATCCACCAGACAGTGGCTATTGAGATTGTAAGACAGCTCTGGGACTGCATCGAAAAATACGGGAAGGAATGCTATGCCTATATTGCGCCGTCAGATGTGGCGCTGGGAGAGGACAGAAAAACGGTTGTTCAGCCCGACGTCTATGTCCACTGCAATACGGAAAAAGATAGCGCCCCCGGGCCCTACCGGGGAGCACCTGCGTTTGTGCTGGAAGTTCTCTCTCCTTCTAATCCTGAAAATGATCTGTGGAGAAAGCGGGAACTATATCGCAGACACGGCGTACGGGAGTACTGGATCGTCGATCCCCGGGAAATGTCAGTCTATGTGTTTTGCTTTGAAAAAACTGTTGACGGAGACGATGTGCCGGAGAGATTTACATTTCGGGATATAGTTCCGCTAGAGATTTCCGACGGAAGCTGCCGGATCGATTTCACGAGGGTGTATGACAAGATCAAACATTTCCTTACGAAGAGCGCGGAAAACAAAGAAATTAGTCAGGAGTCCCCGGGCGCGGCTGTATATTTGCAGAATGCCGTGATGGATGATGTCCGGCGGATGGAGAATGCAAAACCGGATCCCCGCATTCCCGCAGGGGGAGGGAATACGGAGGAGGAGTATTTCCGCCTGCCTGATGACCTGCGTGTCGAGCTGATCGACGGTGTCTTTTACGCAATGGCATCTCCCGCAAAACTTCACCAGGCAGCAGCCTTGGAGATTGCAAGACAGCTCTGGGACTGCATCGAAAAACACGGGAAGAAGTGTTATGTATATATTGCGCCGTCAGATGTGTCGCTGGGAGAGGACAGAAAGACGGTTGTTCAGCCCGACGTTTACCTGCATTGTGACTCTGAAAAGGAAACTCTGACCGGACCACATCGGGGTGCTCCTGATTTTGTCCTTGAGGTCCTCTCGCCTTCTAATCCTGAAAATGATCTGTGGAGAAAGCGGGAACTATATCGCAGGCACGGCGTGCGGGAGTACTGGATCGTCGATCCCGCAGGACAAATTGTCTATGTTTTTGATTTTGAAAAAGAAAACCCGGACGAAGACACGCCGGAGAAATATTCTTTTGATAGTCAGATTCCTATACGTATCTCCGGCGGAAGCTGCAGTGTGGATTTTCAAAGGGTGTATCGCAAAATAGAGCACTTTTTCAGACTGGATCCGTAAATACAGGCTTTCGGAAAGACACTTGCGCGCAGGAAAGCTGTCCCGATCTTACCATCCGCCTGTCGGGTGTGATGAAACAGGAGATTCTGTGCTGTCTTTCCCGACTGCCACGCCCCTCGAGGGGGCGTGTATCAGTTCTCTTTACCGCAGGGAACTGCCGGAGGCCGTAAAGCGCAGGGTATCACCAAGCCAGATCGTGCCGTAGCCCATGGTCGATTCATTGCGGAGAATTTCCTCCCGGATCTCAATCTTCCCTCTGGCACCCTGCTTTCGAGCCCTGGCTTCGGCAATACGGCGGCCTTCTTTTCTGGCAAAGGCCACTGCTCCTGCGCGGGAAGAGAAAGTCCTGCGGGAATCCGGGGTGACAGCGAGAACCTTGCCGAAGTCATCTCCGGCGACAGGTGTAAGGCTTACTTCTGTGACGGAGGTTACCTGTCCGGTGATGGCACCGACGGCGTTGGCCACGGCAGCGTGCCTGGGGAGGACCGCCTTTGTGCGCAGCATTTTGGCGACCCGGGGCAGGAAGATATGGGTCGGAGCCCCGACGCCGACCAGCTTTGCATGTGTCTCAAATACACCGGGAAGGAAACAGCCGCTGCTCCGCCTGCCCCTGCAGGCGAGTTTCCATGCATAATCGCTGAGATCCTTCATCTGTGTATCAAAAGGCTCTCTGGAGAGAGACGTACATTCCGTAGTCAGGAGGATACGGACAATGTTTTTGTAGAGACGTTCCGTGACAAGATCATATGCCTTTTGGGAGAGGGCTTCGACATTGTCCGCCTCACTGCTGCGGACGAAAAAGGCGGCGGCATGCCGGGAGGCTTCTGTAGAAAAAGCATTGAAGTCGCCTCGGATATGCATGAAATCGGTGGGCGTCAGACCGCAGCGAAGGATGATCCGCGCGGATTCGAGACGGCTGAAATCGGCTGTGTAAATATCTTTTCCCATGGCGGAACAGGCCTTCTCATAGGACAAAGGGCCTTTTTTCAAGGCGCTGCACAGAGCATGCTCACTCCTGTAAAAGCGGCCGGAATCATCGTCTTCAATATCTTTGAGCAAAATGAAATATTCATGTAAGGGACTGACATTCAGGCGTCCGGATCCGTCCAGAGCCCGCAGTTCCTCCAGGACCTGCGGGTATTCCGATGCCAGAGTGCAGAGCGGCTTTACACGGGTTTTGGCCAGGTGGACTCTGCCGCCGCGGTCATAATAGACGCGGGTGTCCCCGCCCAGACCGAAAGTGTCGACATAGAGTCCTTTGACGAAGGTCTTCCAGTCTCCTACCTGGATGCCGGTTTCCGCGCGTTTGACAATACGGTTTTTGACAAGTGCGATGTCAGTAGTGGTTCCGCCCATGTCGACCACTATGGCATTGGGGGTATCGGACAGGGTACAGGCCCCGATCACGCTGGCAGCAGGGCCGCAGAGCAGGGTCTCTACAGGCCGCTCTGCCGCAAAGGCTTCAGACATCTGAGAGCCGTCGCTGCGGATGATGGTGATGGGCATGTCCAGATTCATGGAGGAGAAGACCTCTCGAATTGCCTCCATGAAGGCGCGGACGACCGGGACCAGCCGGGCATTTAACAGCGCGCCCGCCCCCCGGCGGATCGCATTGCGGTCAGCGAAAAGGGTATTGCCCAGAATGACAGGGATATCCTGAAATTGGGGAAATGCGCGAATGAGTTCCTCTACTTTCAGTTCATAGGCACCGCCGTGGTCCGCAGCAAAGAGCTGGACAATGCTGACGCAGTCGCAGTCCTCGAGGAATGCGGGAAGTCTGCTGCGGAGCAGCTCCCAGTCCGGCTCTTCGGAAGCGGCGGGATCCGGCAGGATTCTGCAGTCCACCAGCAGTATGTCATCGAGGGAGCGGAAACCGTAGCTGCGCCAGGTCTCATTAAAGACCTTGCGCGAAACACCCAGAAAGATGATCTTGCCTCTTCCGCCCAGATTCTCCACGCAGGCGTTGGTCGCCAGAGTCGTGGAGAGCGCCGCCTGCCCGCACTGGCGCAGAAGATCCTCCGGCAGCTGCCGCAGGGCCTCTGTGATTCCGATCTTGAGATCATGATGTGTGGTCAACGTCTTGGCCTTGGAGAGAACCTGCCCTGTCTCAAAGTCATAGATGACGGCGTCCGTACATGTGCCTCCCGTGTCGATCCCGATTCCCTTCATTTTTTTCTCCATCCATTCTGTTTTCTGCATCTCTTTGAAAATGTCGTAGTTCAATTACATCATAATATTATAATAGCGGTCGGGATTTTGGTTTAGTATTATTTATGTGAAATTGGGAAAAGCATTTTATGTGTTTTGCAGAGAGTAAAAGTTGACGATGCAGATACAGAAGAATAAAATTCTACGATAGAGACATAGCAGTGTGTCAGAAACCGCCAGGACTGACAATGCAAAGGAATCCGGAGAAAGTCAGATGCCCACAGAAAATGCCCCCAGAGAGGTGCCCACAGAAAATGCCCCCGGAGAGGTGCCCGCAGAAAATGCCCCCAGAGAGGTGCCCACAGAAAATGCCCCCAGAGAGGTGCCCGCAGAAAATGCCCCCGGAGAGATGCCCGCAGAAAATGCCCCCGGAGAGATGCCCGCAGAAAATGCCCCCGGAGAGATGCCCACAGAAAATGCCCCCGGACAGATACAATACAGGCGCTGCGCGAGGAATGTGATCATCAGTGGAGGAGCTGTGATCATGTTCGGATTATGGGGCCTTTTGAAAAGTGTATTTTATTATTCTCTTAACCGGATTGACCTTGTCAATCTGCTTGCCCCGGAACTCTCGGAAAGTCTGCGCGGGCAAGGTGCGCAAGTCTATAGAATAGTGAACACGATCCTCTTTTTTATGTTTCTGCTTATTGTCAATCTGGGCCTTCCGATCCGTATCTACATCGGAAGATCCGCAGCTGCAGATGCGAGGGGGGTCAAAAAAAAGAGTGTAATCTATATTGTCTTATCGGCTCTGATCGGGATCCTGCTTGTTGCCGGCTTTATCCGTTCATTTGACGCAGTACCGATAAGCGACATTCCTGAAGAAGTCATTCGTGGAATGTCGCCATCTGACGTTATCAATCTGACTTCAGCAGCTTCCTGCTTTGTGCTGACGTGGTACGCAATCCGTCTGCGTATAATGCGAAGAGAACTGGATAAGGAAGGCCGGCGGCCTTATGTCGCATGATGGCAGAGGCTTTCGCTTTCTTATATTTTTACTGAAAAGGCATTGGCAGCGGAGACTAAGTTATGCAGGAAGACTTTCATTATTATGCAACATATTGCGCGGCATATATCGCCGGTTTTTCCCATGAGGAAAGCCTGGCGATCTGTTACAGCGCCCAATTTGTGGACAACTGTTCCGAGACTCTGCTGGAAAAGATCAGGGCACCCAGGGATGCAGCCACCACGCAGCTGCAGCTGGAACTGATGGACGCCCGGACAGACCTGCTCGCACGGCATGCCATTACAAGGATCTGGTCGTCATTTCATTTTTTGCCCAGAGATCTCTTTGCTCCTGTAAAGGGAGGCAAGATGTATTGCAGTAAATACCGCCTGATCTGCGGCCCCAACGGAGATCTGCTGAAAGAAACGGTGGAGCTTGCCAGGGGAAAGAGCCTGCAGGCAGTCGGGATTGCCATGCATGTGCTTGCAGACACATGGGCACATATGTATTTTGCCGGTACTCCGTCTCTGGTCATCAACAATATAGATGCCCACTTTTTTGAGATGCGGGAAGCGGACGGGGTTCCTGTGAGAAGGAAGATCCGCTTTCACAGAAATATTGCTGCGGGTGATGATCTGGAGACCGGTGCCATGATCGGAACGCCGGCACAGATGGATGAAAATTCGGTATTTAACCTTGGACACGGGCGGGCGGGACACCTGCCGGATTACAGCTTTGCCCGATATGTATATATGCCTGCATGGAACGGTTACCAGGAGGTTTTCAAGGATAACCCTTCCGATTATTATCATGCCTTCTGCCAGATGGTATATGCCCTGCGTTTTCTGCGGGGGGAACTGAAGGAGTTCCGGACGGAAACATATGATTTTGAACGGGTGCAGCCCTATGAAGAGGAGATCCGGACGATACTGAACCGCCGCCAGCCGAATGCGTGTGCTGACTGGAAGGCATTTGGAGAGAAACTGTCCGGGGAAACGATCGGGGCATTTGATATTGAGGCATATCAGAAAGAGTATAAAGAAGCCGGAGAGGAAGAAAAGCCCCGGACCGCGCCGGGAATGTTTTTTGATGCGGCAAGGGCACAGAAAAGTATGGTGACGGACCGGATTTTTTCTTCAGGGAATCTCCTGGCCGGACTCAGTATACGCATAGGAGACATCGGCTCCCTGAAAGATTTGCGGGGTAAGAAGAAATGACCAGGATTAACCGGATTGAAAACTTTCTGATCGGTCTTTTGATGATCGCCGGATCGATTGCGCTGGCGATAAACCCTGAAGAGTCACTGCCCGTAATCACAGCAATCATGTCAGTATCACTTTGGATCTACGGGATACGGATGATGGTCTATTATCTTACGATGGCACGCCATATGGTGGGCGGCCTGAGGGTCCTGTTCCGTGCAATATTAATGCTGGATCTGGGATACTTTGCTATGGGACTGACGGAAATACCGCTTTTGTATGTGATGCTTTATCTGGCAGTCATGCACGGAATATCCGGGGTTATAAACATGCTGCGGGTGAGGGAGGCAATACGCCTGGAGGCTCCTTCCTGGAGACTGAACTTTTTTCAGGGAGCCGTTGACGTTGTGACGGCAGCCCTGTGTCTGATCATGATCCGGTCGACGAAGCTGGCGGTATACATATACGCAGCCGGAGTACTGTATTCGGGATGTATCAGAGTCATTCAGGCCTTCCGGAAGACCACCAGTGTCTACGTGCAGTAGAATGGGCGGCTGACGCAGAGAACTCCGGGTGAATCACTTCGATGATCAGCCGAAAGACAGCTTTGTCACATCTTTTTGCATGTGTTCCCGGGAGCAAAACAGGTTTCTTCGTTACATCTTTTTTCGTGTGTTTCCGGGAGCAAAGCAGGTTTCTTCGAGAACGTGCAGTTCGAACGATTCATTTGCCGCAGGATCCTCTGGAGCATTTGCCGTGGGATTCATTGGGCTATTGGCTGCTGCAGGATCCATTGGGGCATCTGCTGCAGAATCCGTTCGGTCATCTGCGGCAGGGCCTCTTGATATATATCCGGCAGGATTCACTGCGGCCGATGCAGGTTCTGCGGATGCGGAATCCTTCAGGGACAGTTTCCATCCGCAGCCGCAGGGACGCTGCCAGTCGTAATAATTACGTGCGGGACGGCCCCATTTTTCCAGGATGGCCATCTGAGTGCCGCCATGGGAGACGATGAAAAGGTCTTCTGCCGAATCATTTCGCTCTTTTTCCCTTTTAAGGACATCAAGGAAAGCACTGCAGACGCGGGAGGAGAAAGATGCACGGCTCTCCCCGCCCGGGCAGGTTCCCAGGCACCAGCCGTCCACCCATTCGCGGTACTGCGGGTCATTCTCCATTTCTTTCCAGGTCTTTCCTTCAAAAGCACCGAAATTCATTTCCCATAAATCCGGTATACAGATCTGCTCCGCGCCGGGAAAAAGGATGGAAGCGGTTTCCCGGGCGCGCTTTGCCGGGGAAACGTAGATATGTGAGGGCTCATACGGTGCCTTCACCAATACTTCCCTGCCTTTTTCCGACAGGCTCTCGTCGAGAAAACCCTGGTAGCGGCCTTCTTCGCCCGCAAGGGTCATACCGTGTCTGATCAGCCAAATGTTCATAAAAAACCCCCTGACCTGTGTCTCGCACAAATGACATTAACCGCTCGTCCTGATATCCCCAGTGTAACAGGATTCGGGTTATAAGTCACACCCGCATCAAACACTCTGCTGTTTTGCTGCTGTTTTGCTGTTTGGTAACGGGCCTGCAGCCCTGACCGTGGGCAAGGGCGTTTTCCATTGGCCGAAGGCCAAATTGGAATGGAAAAAGACCCGTCACTGATCTGGCCGCGGTGTGAGCAGATCGGTGACGGATATGGTTTAAAGTGCAAAAAACATAGAATAATTCCCAAAGGGATTCTGACAGCATGCTATAATAATTTACATCTGTCCATATGTACAGATGAAGCCATAAAAGAGGTCCGACAGTTCCGTCAGATTCTGTTCTGCCGGAAGATGCCATACACAGGCACTGTCTTTTTTGAGGAATACCTGAAAATGAGATCAGAAGCGGAAGAGAAGCTTTTTAAACAGATTGAGAAGATCAGGGGTGCAGACGCTGATGCCATGCGGGATGCGGCAGCCTACGTACAGTCGCTGGCGGCGCCGCCCGGGAGTCTCGGAAAGCTGACAGATGCGGCAGTCCAGCTGGCAGGAATCACCGGCAGGGTAAAAAACACTCTGGACAGGCGGCGCATTATTGTGATGTGCGCGGACAACGGAGTTGTGGCAGAGGGGGTCTCTTCCACGCCTCCCATTGTGACCCTCTCCCAGGCCCTCAATATGACCAGGCACCTCACCGGGATGTCTTCGCTCGCCAGGCATTTTGGCTGTGAAGTCGAGGTCGTCGACATTGGAATTGCGACCCCTTACCAGGGAAAAGACAGCGGGATCCTGCAGTGCCGGATCAGGCGGGGGACGGGAAACATCGCAAATGAACCCGCCATGTCCCGCGAGGAGGCTGTGGCGGCAATCCTCGTCGGAATCGAACGTGCGCGGCAGGCCTCAAAGGATGGTGTTGATGTCATTGGCGTCGGCGAGATGGGTATCGGCAATACGACGACTTCCTCCGCAGTTCTGGCAGCCCTGACCGATTTGTCTGTGGAGAATGTCACAGGCCGCGGCGGCGGGCTCACGGACGCCGCCTTTGCCAAAAAGAAAAAAGTCATTGCCCGGGCACTGGAACTGCATGGATTGAAAAGTATCTCCGCAGGGGAGGCCGGCACCGTAAAGGGGTTTGGAAACCCCGATCCCATAGATGTGATCGCAAAGGTCGGCGGACTGGACATTGCCGCCATGTGCGGCGTATTCCTGGGGGCAGCCCTCTACAGGCTTCCTGTTGTCATCGATGGATTTATTTCCATCGTGGCAGCCCTCTGCGCACAGCGTCTGTGCGGCATAGCCAGGGAATATATGTTTCCTTCCCATGTCTCGGAAGAGATCGGATATATGCGTGCGGCAGAGGAACTCTGCCTGGATCCCTGGCTGCACATGAATATGCGGCTGGGAGAGGGCAGCGGCTGTCCCCTGGCTTTCCAGATCCTGGAGGCTTCCTGCGCTTTGATGAATGAAATGGCTACCTTTGAACAGGCAAAAATCGATGACGGCTATCTCGCAGAATTGCGCGCCATGCAATCATGAAACTCCACCCCCATGCGGTGCGGAACCGCGTCCTTTGGAGGTGGTACTCTGCTGCTTCGCTTTATAGACATCCGGAGAAAAACAATGGCAAAAGCAATCATGATACAGGGGACCATGTCCAATGCCGGCAAGAGCCTTCTTGCCGCCGGTCTGTGCAGGATCTTCCGGCAGGACGGCTATCGCGTGGCCCCCTTTAAATCCCAGAATATGGCGCTCAACTCCTTTATTACGGAGGAAGGGCTGGAGATGGGGCGGGCCCAGGTCATGCAGGCGGAGGCGGCCGGCATCGCACCGGATGTCCGTATGAACCCCATCCTCTTAAAACCCACGACCGATACAGGTTCCCAGGTCATCGTGCAGGGCGAGGTCCTGGGTGATATGGACGCGCGCAAATACTTTGCTTATAAAAAAAGCCTCATGCCCATGGTACTGGAGGCATACAAATCGCTGGCGTCGGAATACGATATCATCGTGATCGAGGGCGCTGGAAGCCCTGCGGAGATCAATCTGAAAAAAGACGACATTGTCAATATGGGACTTGCAAAAGCGGTCGGCGCACCGGTTTTGCTGGCCGGCGATATCGACCGTGGCGGCGTTTTTGCCCAGCTCCTGGGCACGCAGATGCTGCTGGAGCCGGACGAGCAGGCACTGCTCAAGGGGTTTATCATCAATAAGTTCCGGGGAGACAAGAGCATTCTGGATCCCGGAATCGTCATGCTGGAAGAGCGGGGCGGCATTCCTGTCGTAGGCGTGGTGCCCTTTATGCAGCTTGATATCGACGACGAGGATTCCCTCTCCCCGCAGCTGTCGCAGACCAACCGGCCGCCGGCAGGAAAACCGGTGGAGATTGCCGTCATTCGTCTGCCCCATCTGTCCAACTTTACAGATTTCAACGTTTTTTCAAGGATTCAGGAAGCGGACCTGCGCTATGTGTCCAGACCTTCCGCCCTGGGAAAGCCCGACATGATCATTCTCCCGGGCACCAAAAATACCATGGCAGATCTTCGCTGGCTCCGGGAGAGCGGCATGGCGGCAGCCATCAATGCCCTGCGAGAAAGCGGATGCACCGTTTTCGGTGTCTGCGGCGGCTATCAGATGCTGGGACGCGGCATCTCGGATCCGGAAAAGACGGAGGAAGGCGGCAGTGCGGCCGGCCTGGGCTTTCTGGATACGGAGACGGTTTTTTCAAAAGAGAAACGACGCACCAGGGTCTGCGGCAGGATCGGAAACCTTCCCGGGATCCTGCAGCCCCTCAGCGGCATGCAGATAGAAGGATATGAGATCCATATGGGACGAACGTCAAAGGGCTGGCATACGACCAAGGATACCGGCAGCGCAGAAAATGCGGCCCGGGATATTTTCGGTGTCGGAGATTTCTGTGTGATCAGGGACCACCGTACCGGGGCGGAGTCCACGGACGGCACTGCCTGCGGCAATATTTACGGCACCTATGTGCATGGTGTTTTTGACGCACCGGGCCTTGCGCGAAAAATCATAGAAATACTCGCTGCCCAAAAGGGCGTGCCCCTGCAGGCGGCAGAGGGGAAGCGTGACGAAAATGCCGCGGCGGAAACGGATCTGAGGACATACAAGGAAACACAGTATGACCTCCTCGCGGATACTCTGCGCAGACACCTCGACATGAAACGCATTTATGAGATCATCATGGAATCGGAGAACCGCCCTGCAGACCCGGCTGAAGGGGCTTTTCCGGATTGATTGTAAACTCGCGCACAGGAATATATAATTGTAGCAGCGGCGTGTTTTTATGGATTAAATGATTTATCTATGATCTGGACGCCAGACGAAACCGCTTTTGACACTGACACCGTGGAACAGGTGGATAATAAGGAGAGGAGGCAGTACAGTATGGCAGAAACATATGGAGAAAACATCCTTGTTTTCAGGACAGCGGATGATGAATGGGGAGAATTCAGCAATCAATATTCTTCTCCCTTTACCTATATGGGGAACCGCTTTGAGACAGTGGAACAGTTCCTCTATTACATGAGGGCTGTGTTTGGGCGCAGCAAGGCCACGGCAGAGAAGATCCTTGCCTGTGGAGGTGATTCCGACGCCCTGTCGAGAGCCGGCAGAAAGCAGCTCCTTCTGGAGAACAACAGATGGGAGGAAGTGTGTCCTCAGATCATGCGTCTGGGCATGCGGCAGAAGTTCCTGCAGAATCCGGAACTTAGGAAAAAGCTCCTCGGCACAGGCTGCCGCCTTCTTGTTGAGAATCCAAAAGACGGTCTGCTGGGATTTATCTTTTCGGCAGGTGATGACTGGATCCGCAACCCGGCTAAATGGAAAGACAGAAATCTGACGGGCAAGGTCCTCATGCAGGTGCGCGCGGATCTTCGCTGCGCAGACCGGCTCGTCGGCTCTGACGAGGCCTATGTTTTTCCCAAAGCACCTTTCATTTTACAGACTCCGATCGGGAAGATGACCCTGCAGGAGATTTCCGCGCTTCCCGGAACAAAAAAATCTATTCACGCATATGAAGAGACGGCCAGGCAGTATCTGGAGCTGTTTCTGGCAAGCCCCGGCAACGTGGGCGATCTCAATAAGATTCCGCTGATCGCCATGGAACGATTCATCGCAAAAAATAATGCGGAGGTAGCGAATACACTGAGCCGTGCCAAAGCGGTGGAAGCAGCGGTTGCAAAAGCGCGGGAGGAAGCGATTGCGGCGCTGAATGCTGAAGGAGCGGGAGAAGCCGAAGCAGAGGCTGCGGCAGAGGAAGCAGCTGAGAAAGCAGCTGCATTTGCGGAGACCGAGGCTGCGGAGACACCGGTTCCACTTGAAGAGCAGCCGGGAACAGTCCCTGCGGCGGAAGATATGGCAGATGCGGAATCTGAAAACAACGACGAAAAGTTTCCCGATGACATTCCGGCAGAGGGATTCTACGAACTTCTCTTTGATCTGGATGAAATGATGAAGCTTGGGATCATTTGATATATGATCCGGGGATGCCGGGGGTTCCCGGCACACGGAGATAAACAGGTTGATCTGTCCCCTTAATCGGATGTCCGGTTAGGGGGACGTGTTACAAAGGAGCGGCTATGACGGAACTTGAACATGTACTTCCGGCAGATATTGAAAAAACCAGCTTCAGTATCATAGAGAGGGAACTGCGTGAACTGGGCAGGGAGATACCGGAAGATAAAAAACATGTTATCCTGCGGGCGATTCACACAACTGCGGACTTTGAATATCTGGACACGCTGACCTTCAGTGAAAACGTTCTTGAAAAGGCTTCCGCAGCGATCCGTAGCGGGGCGCATATCGTCACTGATACCACAATGGCCATGTCCGGAATCAACAAGAGGAGACTTGCTTCCTTCGGGGGCCAAGTGCATTGTTATGTCGCGGATCCCGAAGTGGCACAGATGGCCCGGGAACTGGGTACGACCCGGTCTGCGGCGGCGGTGGACAAGGCAGTCCGCCAGGCTGAAGAAAAAGGGGTGCCGCTCATTTTTGCCGTCGGGAATGCGCCGACAGCGCTCATTGCGCTGGAGGAAAAAATCCATCAGGGATATATGCCGGAACTCGTGATCGCCGTCCCGGTGGGATTTGTCAATGTTGTGGCAGCCAAGGAGAGGATCATGGCTGCAGGCGTGCCCTATATCTGCAACCGCGGCAGAAAGGGAGGCAGCAACGTGGCTGCGGCAATCTGTAACGCGATTCTCTACAATCTTTAAACAGGCCGGGGATATTCAATGGAACTGAAGGAGTATATTGAAAAGGGCGGACAGAAGCTCCGTCTGGGATATACAACCGGAAGCTGTGCCGCTGCAGCGTCGAAAGCGGCGGTCATCATGCTCCTGACCGGCCGGAAGGTCCCGCAGGTCCGGCTGCTGACCCCGGGAGGGCGAAAGCTGATCCTGGATATAGAGGACATCTGTTTCCGGGAGGGAGGCAGTGTTTCCTGTGCTGTGCGCAAGGACAGCGGAGATGATCCGGATATCACCAATCATACGCTGATCTATGCCGAAGCTGCCTTGTCCGCCACACCGGGGATCCGGATCGACGGGGGCGAAGGCGTGGGGCGCGTCACCAAACCCGGACTGGATCAGCCGGTTGGAAACGCAGCCATCAACAGCACCCCCAGGAAGATGATCCGGGAGGCTGTTCTTGAAGCCATGCAGTATGCCCGGGATCATTGTGATCCGGGGACAGACCTGCCAGAAGCCTGCGGGCCTGCAGACGTGCCGGATGACAAAAAGGAAACCGAAAAGGATTATTCCGAAGCTGTCGGACTGGACATTACGATTTTTGTTCCACAGGGGCGTGAGCTGGCGGAAAAAACCTTTAATCCCAAACTGGGGATTGAGGGCGGTATATCCATACTGGGGACCACCGGGATCGTGGAACCCATGAGCGATCAGGCCCTGCTGGACACGATCCGCGTGGAGATCCGTGTCCGTAAGGAAGAGGGGCTTACGGTCCTGCCTGCCGCACCGGGCAACTACGGCAGAAGCTTTTTTCTGGAAAAATACGGTTTCTCACTGGAGACGGCGGTGACCGCCTCCAACTTCATTTATGACACAGTGCGCATGGCGGCGGACGCGGGCTTTCAGCGCATGCTCTTTGTGGGACATATCGGAAAGCTTGTCAAGGTGGCAGGCGGCATCCGAAATACCCACTCACAGTACGGCGATCACCGGATGGAGATCCTGACGGAGATTGCAGAGGGCATTCTTTTCCGGGATGAAAAGCCGCAAAGCCGGAACGGCGGCAGCATTTTTGAAAATCTGCAGAAGGAGCTGTCAGACTGTGTCATGACGGATGAAGCGATTAACATTCTGAGAAAATACGGACTGGACAGAGAAGTCTGCGCGGAGATGACGCGGCGGATCCAGACGGTGATGCAGGAGTGGGCGCTGGGCAGGATGCAGGTTGAAGTCGTTGTGTTTTCCAATGCGCACGGCGAATTGGGCAGGACGGAAAATGCTCTTGCGTTTATGCAGATCCTGCAGGACCAGGTCCAAAGGAAACTTTGACCGGGGATATACCGCAGCATGTTTGAAGCGATTTTGGAGCGATTTTGGAGCGCGCAGCGCGAAAAAAGCGCAGGGCTCATGCGGCAATGTGTCCATTTGTCGGGCAGCTCATGTTTATGAAACGGCGCGCTTTTGCCGTTCAGGATAGAATCCGGAGGTATCAATATGATCCATTTTGTGGGAGCGGGATCCGGTGCGCCGGATCTGATCACAGTGCGTGGGCAGAGGCTGCTCGCGGAGGCGGATATCATCATTTATGCAGGTTCGCTGGTGAACCCTGCGCTTTTAGAGTACAAAAAGAAAAGCTGCCGCGTGTACGACAGCGCCGGGATGACTCTGGAGCAAGTGACAGATGTGATGCGGGATGCCGAAAAGGCAGGCCTTTCCACTGTGCGTCTGCACACAGGAGACCCCTGTATATACGGCGCGATAGTACACCCTGCCCGGAATCACGCAGAGCGTGATCATCACCCGCATGGCAGGCCGGACACCTATGCCGGAAAAGGAGTCCATCGAGTCTTTTGCGGCACACGGGGCAACAATGGTGATCTTTTTGAGCACAGGGATGCTGGAAAAACTCAGCAATAAACTGGTGGAAGGCGGTTACGCCCCGGATACACCTGCGGCGATCGTCTATAAGGCGACCTGGCCGGATGAGGAGAAGTATATCTGCACAGTAGCTGCACTGGCGCAGACCGCTGCGGAACACGGAATCACAAAGACCGCTCTGATCATCGTAGGAGATGCCGTTGCCCAGAGCGGCTACGAGCGCTCAAAGCTCTACGACCCCGGATTTACCACGGAATTCAGGGAGGCATCAAAGTAATTTAATATCATTCGCCGCGCGGCGGTTTTAGAGTAACAGCAGCCGGCCGCAGTGCGCAGTTTTCGTCATGTATATCTGCGTACGCCGCCCATGGCTGCAGGCATCAAGTTGGAGGGACACATGGACAGAAAAGCCGGAAAAGGGAAGGTCGTTGTTATCGGTATGGGACCCGGTGAGATTGATCAGATGACGATAGAGGCATACCGGGCGATCGAAGAGAGTGATGTGATCGCCGGATATCATGTCTATGTCGACCTTGTCAGGGATCGCTTCCCGGACAAAAAAATCATCACGACAGCCATGCGCAGGGAAGAGGAGCGATGCGCCCTTGCCCTGCAGGAAGCGGAGAACGGCGCGGACGTCGCTTTTGTCTGCAGCGGCGATGCGGGAGTATACGGCATGGCAGGACTCATTTATGAGATGGCGCAGGATTACCCTTCTGTGGAAATCCAGGTGATCCCCGGTGTCACGGCAGCTCTGAGCGGCGCCGCGAGACTCGGTGCCCCTCTGATCCATGATTTTGCCCTGATCAGTCTCAGTGACCTGATGACTCCCTGGGAAAAGATCGAAAAAAGGCTGCGGATGGCGGCGGAGGGGGATTTTGCGATCGTTCTCTACAACCCTTCCAGCAGAAAGCGTGCGGACTATCTGCAGAAGGCCTGTGATATCCTTCTGGAAGTACTCTCTCCGGACCAGGTCTGCGGCACAGTCCGCAACATCGGCCGCGAAGGTGAAGTGACCCGTATCTGCACACTGGCAGAACTCAGGGATGTGCAGGTGGATATGTTTACAACCGTCTTTGTCGGCAATCAGTCTACCAGGCGGATCGGCGACCGGATGGTGACACCCCGCGGCTATGCCAGAGAAAGGCAGGCGGCGGATTCCAAATGAACGGATTGCAGCCGGCCTGATGAACGGCGTGTCCAGTGATCGGACTGCTGCGGCTGCACAAATGCGCCCCGGTATGGACAGAAGGTGAAAAAAGAAAAAGGTGTATTTGGAACGATGATATCAGACAGTGGAAAGATATTGATTTTCGGCGGTACAACAGAAGGAAGGACAGCGGCTGAGCGGCTGCTGGAAGCAGGGGTGCCCTGCACTGTAAGCGTGGCGACCCATTACGGGGAGGAGGTTTTGTCCCCCCATCCGCTCATGACCGTTCATATGGGGAGGCTCGACCGCAGCCGGATGGCGGAAATGATGCGGGCAGAGCTTTTTTCCTGTGTGATCGATGCGACCCATCCCTACGCGCAGATCGTCTCAAAGGAAATTGAAGCTGCCTGTAGAGAAACCGGACTTCCCTGTCTGCGCATTCAAAGAGAGGAAGCTGACGTAGAAGCGGCGCCTGCCGAAAGCGCCGGCAGGATTTCGGAAGATGGCGCCTGCGTCTACGTCTCCGATATTGATGAGGCAGGCGCATTCCTTTCGTCAGTCCCCGGGCACATACTGGTGACCACCGGCAGCAAGGAGCTGGTGCGTTTTGCCAAAGCTCTTGGCGATCCTTCCAGGATCACAGCCCGTGTTCTGCCTGCCGCGGAGAGCCTGCGTGCCTGTACAGAGGCGGGGCTTGTCGGAAAGCAGATTTTTGCCATGCAGGGTCCTTTTGATCTGGAAATGAACTGTGCCCAGATCCATCACACCGGTGCCGCCTGGCTTCTGACCAAGGAGACCGGTGCGGCGGGCGGCTATCCGGAAAAAATGGAGGCCGTCAGAAAGTGCGGGATCCGCGCAGTGGTGATCCGTACGCCCGGAGCGGCAGGAAATTCCCAAAACACAGGACATGCCGTGAATGCAGGAATCGATGCCGCAGGTGACAGCAGGAAGATTCCTGCGGCGAATGTCACACCGGCGTGTGAGGAACAGGTTTTTTACACTCTTGATCTCGAGCAGACGATCGCGGCAGCCCTGCAGTACGCGGCTGCCGGCACGGAAACAAAAAAGAGAAGGCTTTACCTGATCGGTATCGGCGTCGGCGCGCCGGAGGCTGCGACGGGGCAGGCGCAGGAGGCCATTGCGTCCGCGCAGGTGCTGTTCGGCGCCAAAACTGTTCTCGACAACCTGACAGGCACATGGAAAGCCGTGTCCGGTCAGACATGCGTCCCGATCTATGACAGCACCGACATTCTGCAGTATCTTGCAGAACATCCATACTTTCATACATCTGCAGTCGCTTACTCTGGAGACAGCGGTTTCTACAGCGGCGCAGCATCCATGCTGGAAAAGCTGAAATCCGCGGAAGCCTGCGATTATGATGTGCGAGTGATCTGCGGTATTTCCAGTGTATCCTGGTTCGCCGCGCGCGCCGGGATTCCATGGCAGAACTGGAAGATCCTCAGTTCCCATGGGCGTTTCTGCAATGTGACGGGGCAGGTCCGCAGGAACCGGGAATGCTTTCTTCTACTGTCCGGGGCGGAGGACCTGCGCAGAACAGGAGCGTTGCTGGCGGACGCACAGGCGCGGGGCATGATCGGGAAACTGCATCTGATCTATGGCTATGAACTTTCCCGTCCGGAGGAAGAGATCCGGAAAGTTACGGCTCAGGAACTGACTGAAATGAAAAAAGAGGGTCTCTATGTACTCTATATCCGGCATGACGATGCCGACCGGACAGCCCTTGTACCGGGACTTGCGGATAGCGCATTTGTGCGCGGGAAAGCGCCCATGACCTCTTCGGAGATCCGTGCCCTTTCTCTCTGCCGTCTCGGCCTGACTGCAAAAGCGCAGGTCTGGGATGTCGGCGCGGGAACCGGTTCTGTGAGTATCGAGGCTGCCCTCACATGCCCTGAGGGAAAAGTCTGGTCGGTGGAGTTTAAAAAAGACGCCCTGGCCCTGCTGGAAGAAAACCGGGCTAAATTCTGCCTGCAGAATATGGAGATCGTCGAGGGTCGTGCACCGCAGGCGCTCAGGGATCTTCCGGCACCGACCCATGTCTTTATCGGCGGCAGCGGCGGGGAAATCTCAGAGATCATCGATCTTGCGCTTTCGAAGAATCCGGAGGCAAAGATCGTGGTGAACTGCATCACCTCAGAGACCCTGTCGGAACTGCAGGCGGCATTGAAAAAACTTGCCATTCGTGAACTCAGGTGTACACAGGTGATCGTGAACCGGGAGGAGATGCTGGGCCGTTACCATTATCTGCGCGCCGGAAATCCTGTATTTATTATTTCCTTTACAGGCGCGGGAGATCGATGATATCCTGCCTGCGCACTGAAGTGCTCCGGCATGGTTGGAAAGAGTGAAAAATCTTGTTGATACAAGATTTTTCACTCCGGAGGTTTGCGTCGAAGCGCCGCAAACCTCCGCGGATCCCATCGGAGAAACCCGTTCCGGGCTTTCTCCTCGGGTGTCTCAGCGCAGGAGCGCTTCGACATGGTCGGAAAGAGTGAATGACATATGCTTCACGGAGGAGAAATCTACAACAGCATAAAAGTGCAGCGGGACTTTTCGGTCAATATCAATCCTCTGGGAATGCCGGAAACCGTCTCCCGGAGACTTTGTGAAAATGTCTCCCTGCTGACACAATATCCGGATCAGGAGTGCCGTGCTCTCCGCGCGTCGCTTGAAAAGTACACCGGTGTTCCTGCGCGGCAGATCCTGTGCGGGAACGGTGCGTCGGAACTGATCGAGGCGGCTGTTCGTGGGCTTCGTGCCCGCAGCATTCTGCTCACGGCGCCGTCTTTTTCCGGATACGGGCATGCGGCAAGGGCGGCAGAAGCCGAAATCCGCTGTCATGTCCTGAAGCGGGAAGAGGATTTTGCACTTACTGACAGATATCTGGATGATCTGGCCCGGCGTCCGGACATGGCGATTCTGTGTTCGCCGGCAAATCCCGTCGGAAACCGGATCGACCGCAGTCTCTTTCTTCGCATCGCGGAGATCTGTGAGCGCCAGGGGACCTGGCTGATTGCCGACGAGTGTTTTCTTGGTTTTCTGCCGGATGAACAGGAGACCACAATGCGGCGGCTCCTTTTGCCTCCCCGAAACCATCAGAGACTTCTGGTCCTGGACGCGTTTACAAAGCGGTTTGCCATTCCCGGCATCCGCCTGGGATATCTGATGGCATCAGATCCCGAGGTGCTTGACAGGATCCATGCACAGCAGCCGGAGTGGAGCGTTTCCGTGCCTGCCCAGATCGCAGGTGCTGCGGCTCTGGAGACGGATCCGCAGTATCTTAAGACCGCCCGGGAAATGATCGCGGCAGAGCGCAAAAGGATGACGCAGGCCATGGAAAACATGGGCTTAAGGGTTTTTCCGGGAGAGGCAAATTATATTTTTTTCTCCTCGGAAATCGAACTGTATCAGCCTCTCCTGGATCGGGGGATTCTGATTCGGAACTGCGACAATTACAGAGGATTGAAAAAGGGTGACTACCGGACCGCCGTCCTGCGGCCGGAGGAAAACAATATACTGCTCCGGGCGCTGGCGGAAATAGTACAGGCCTGAGAGCCGCAAGTGCATTGTAAGCGCAGGAACGACGGACACAAAAGACCGCGGAGCAGATGCCCGTATTACAGATGCCTGTATTACAGAAAACCCGGATAAAGCAGATGTATGCAGACACAGCATGCAGTGAACATTCGTGTGGTTAAAGGAGTCCGCAGATGAGTGATAAGAGGGAAAAACCTCACTGGGAGGGGA
>ONXK01000213.1 GCA_900321785.1 uncultured Lachnospiraceae bacterium
CCGTCACACCCGGCCCCGCAGGATGACATCCTTATGAACGTCCAGGCGGATTCCCTTGGGGATGACTTCCAGTTCAAACCTGTCGGAGAGGTAAGGTTCCCCATCCAGATTGGCCTTAAAAGGCTGGTCGGAGGAGACGACCAGGCTGCGGGTCCGATAGTTTTTGAGACCCTTGCTTCCCAGATGCCGGGCTTTTTTCATCTTCAGGATCAGCATGGCCAGCGGAATCCTGGGAAGGCTTCCCACTTCAAAGATTTCCATCATTCCGTCGTCGGTGACGCTTTGCGGAGATACATTGTAGCCACTTCCGTAATATCTGCAGTTGGCGGCGATCACCGTGGCAAAGTATCCTTCACGGACCTTGCCCTTACACTCAATGCGGAGCCTGCGTCCCTTTTTGTATCTCAAAAAGTGTCCGACCACGCTCGCATTAAAGCGCATGGTCCGCGGGATCCATTTGCTGTGAATAAAAAGGTCGTCATTTGCCATATCCGCATCGATCCCGAAACAGGCCACGTTGATGCAGTACCTGTCATTGACCCGGATGATGTCCACCTCGTGGATACCGTTTTCCATACTCTCCACGCAGGTCCTGCAGAAATCGTTTCCGGTCCCAAAGGGGATGAAGGAGAGGATGTTTTTCGTCCCGACAATAGCGTTCAGCACATGGTTGATGGATCCGTCTCCGCCGATGGCCGTGATGACATAGTCCTTGTCCCGGAAGCCGGCCAGAGCTTTTTGAGCCTCTTCCGGCGTCTCACTGATAACAAATTCATAGTCGCGTCCCAGTTCTTCAGACACCTCACGGAGTTTTTCCATCAATTCGTCGCATTTATTGTGCAGTTGAAAACGGTTGATCAGATATACATAGTGCAGCATGTTTGCCGTTCATCCTCCATTCACAATTATTATCAGTCTACGGCATTGTTCCGTAAGGACACAGAAAAAGCGCCGGTGAAGCTTTGCCTCTCCAGCGCTTAAAAGTACCATCACATCCCGCGGCACAAAACAATGCTTTCTTTGCCTGAACGGGATTGCAGGAGATCTGTTATTGTCGAAATAACAGCGTATTTATAGTACCACATTTGTATTTTTCATACAATCTGTATGATTGCGCAATAGAGAATCTTCGAATAGGGAATCTTTGATAGCTTTGATAGCTATTGCGGCAGTGATTTGATACAATAATTCCATACGCAATAAGCATCCTGCGATCCGGAGCATAAAAAGCAGATGATATAAGGAAGATCCGTTTGGTCGCAGCATTATTATCAAGCAAGAACAGTTTGATCGCAACATTATTATCAAGCAAGGTCAGTTTGATCGCAGCATTATTATCAAGCAAGGTCAGTTTGATCGCAGCATTATTATCAAGCAAGGTCAGTTTGTCACAGCATTATTATCAAGCATTCTGATGCTCTGCACGGCATACAGTACAGACACAAACAGCGAAGCCGGCAGCACGACGCCCGGTCTTCTTAAGGAGCATAAATGAGCACAGCCTTTCACCCCGGTCATAACAGAAGCATTATCAGGAATACATTTTATATACAGCTGCTGGCTTTTATAATGCTGTCGCTCTCTTCATCTGTGGGTTCTATGGTAGACGGCATCGTGATCGGTCAGTTTCTCGGCGTGGACTCCATTGCGGCGTTCGGAATCATCAATCCTCTGATGATCGCCTTTTCCATCATCGGCGCAGTCGTCTCTGCAGGTGCACGAAACAGGTTTACAAGCCTTCTCGGTGCCGGCAAAACGGAGCAGGCCCGTCAGGTATTCTCTCTTGCCTGCGCTCTGTCCACAGGGTTCGCCGCCGCACTGATGCTTTTTCTCATAATCTTCTCCGGTCCCGTCACAAGTGCCCTGGGCGCCTCCAGAAACACTGCGGGTCTACTCCCTTTAGCCAGGGATTATCTGATCGGAATATCCTTTGGACTGCCCGCCATGAATCTGGTCAGGGTCCTCAACGGGTTCATGCCTCTTGACAACGACAGAAACCTGCCAGTCATCAGTTCAATCTTCCTGACTGTTTCAGATATTGTGATGGATCTGGCAGCCGTTCTGTTTTTCCACGGGAATACCCTGGAAATGGGCATTGCCACAAGCATCAGCTATTATGTTGCGCTGGCAGTTCTTCTGACACACTTCCGCAAAAAAGACATTTTCCTTCGGTTTCAGTTCAGGGGACTGCCCTGGAAGGAGACCGCCGCGATTCTGGGCAGAGGAATGCCGTCCGGTGTGTGCCGTCTGGGCAATACACTGCGCTGTATTTTTATGAACCGAATGCTGGCGCTTATTGCTTCTTCCGCAGCGATCGCCGCCTACTCGGTCCATCGCCAGGCGGACTCTTTCTTTAATCCCGTCACGATCGGAATGGCTGATACCGTTGCGCTTCTGGCAGGGATCCTTGTGGGTGAAGAGGACCGGCCCATGATGAAGCGTCTGCTTTTCACCTCTGTCCAGGCCACCCTTGTCATTACTGCAGGGATCGCTGCCTTGATCTGGCTTTTCGCGCCCGGGTTTGCCTCCCTGTACATCAAAGACAACCCGGAAGCTCTCCGGCTGGCTGTCACTGCGGTACGCTGCTACGCTATCGGAATGCCGCTCAACGGACTGAATCTGATCTATTTGAATTATTTTCAGGGGATCGGAAAGAGTCTGCTTGCATCCGTATCCGGATTTATCTGTGAATCGGGTCTTCTGATCCTCTCGGCGGCAGCTATGATGCCCCTGCTCGGAGCGGAAGCTGTCTGGTGGGCTTTTCCTGTTTCACAGTTCCTTGTGATGTGCTATTACGGGGTCGTAGTGGCCATGGAAAGCCGCAGGATCAAAATACATCGGGAAGGCCTCTTTAACAGAGTCCTTCTGCTTCCCGATACTTTTGATGTGCCTGACAGGAATAAGCTCGATGTAACGATCACCGGAATGGAGGATGTGATGCAGCTCACCGACAAAGTGTGGGACTTCTGTGAACTGCACAGCTGTGACAGCAACATAAAGACCAAACTGGTTCTAAGTGTGGAAGAGATGGCAGGAAATGCGATCCATCACGGATTTGCTGACGGAAAGGCACACTGCATCGAAGTACGTATCCTCAAAAAAGGTGACGGCTATTATGCGCGATTCAGGGACGACTGCCTGATCTTTGATCCCATCAGGCAGATCAAGCTCCTTTCAGACGAAGATCCAACCCACCATATCGGACTGCGTATGATCTCAGCGATTGCCAAAGATATTCAGTACACCTGTGTTCTGA